>JAJONK010000615.1 GCA_021323355.1 Deltaproteobacteria bacterium | reverse complement strand
TTGTCATGCGCATCTGATGCCTCAAAGTTGGTTTGATACCAAGTCTCCAAAAACGGTTTTCGATCTCGACGCTCTTTTCAGAGAGCAGGATGAAGCTGGGGTGGATATCACAGTATTCGGGAACAATTGGATTCGCTCACCCGACGGCGCCGATCCGTTCCGCGTGGTGCAAGAATTCAACGAACATGCCGCCGAGTTGACGGCGAAATACCCAAAACGGCTGCTCGGTCTGGCCTGTTCGGTGCCATTTGATAGCGGCAAAATCCTAAAGGAAACCGAAAAAGCGATCCGCGACTACAAACTCAGAGGGATCATGATCAACACGAGCGTGAACGGCGAGTACCTCGACTCGCCGCGCGCGGCGCCGTTTTTTGAATTGGCCAGCGAGCTTGAAGTTCCGCTTTTTGTGCATCCGCCGAAGTTCACCATCGGCAATGAAAAAATGGAAATTTTCCGCCTTCCGGAAATGCTCGGCAGACCTTTCGACACTACGCTTGCTCTCACACGATTCATCTTCACCGGAGGCTTCGAACGCTTCCCGAACCTGAAGATGATCTGCGCCCACGTTGGCGGAGCTCTACCGATGCTGCCGGGCCGTTATGGTGTCGGCTATGAGTTGCGCAAAGACATGAGCTTCGGTCCGTGGGAGCCGGATGTCATGACCCGGCCGCCGGCAAGCTATATCGGGCAACTTTATGTAGACACCGTCTCCTACCACCCGGCAGCAGTCCAATGCGCAATCGATACCATGGGCATCGACCACGTCGTTTTCGGTAGCGATTCTCCGCCTGTACCGCTTCCGCTCAAGAGAGCCGTTGATACAGTGCAGAACCTGCGGATTTCAGATGCCGACAAACAAAAAATCCTCGGCGGCACGGCGGCAAAGCTGCTTGGGCTTGCGTTCTAATCCTCCTACCGTGGTCTTGTCCTACAACAGGTAAGCAATTCGAAAAACTAACGGAGCAAGAAGGATCATCACGACATCGCGACAACTCAAGGTTCAAATGGCTAATGCGGCCTTGTGACATCACGAATGATTCGGAGAATATGCGATTCTGATTTTCACGGCGGTGTCCGGCGGGCTTGTAGTATTTCGCAGCTGGCCGCAATTTGCTTTGAAATTAAGGCAGTGGAATTTTAGCCGCGCGAACGTAAAGCTTGCGTCAACCGGCACTCCGAGAACTTGGCACCGACCGATCCTTTCGAGAAACTCGGCGGAGCTTAGCTTGGTTTCCCGCACATCGTAAATCACGATATTGGTCTGAACATAACTGGGATCAACGCGTATGCCCGGAATCGCGGCGAGTCCCTGCGCCAGTATCTTGGCGTTTTCGTGATCGATGTAGAGGCGCTTTGGTCCGTCCTCCAACGCAATCAACCCTGCTGCAGCGATGACGCCGGCCTGGCGCATGCCGCCGCCGAGCATTTTGCGGATCGAACGGCAGCGTTCGATAAATTCGCGTGAACCGACGATCATCGATCCCACCGGCGCACCCAATCCCTTGCTCAAACAAAACTGAACGGAATCGAATTTCTTGGTAATTTCTGCGACACTCTGACCAATGTGAACCGCCGCGTTGAAGACCCGCGCGCCGTCGAGATGAATTCTTAGCCCCGCCTCATGAGCGTGATCGCAGATTGCGTGCGCCAAACGAGTCGGATAAACCGTACCCCCTGCCATGTTGTGGGTATTCTCCAGAGACACTAGGCCGGTTTGCGGACGAAAATAAGCCTTCGGTCTAATCGCCTGAGATATCTGTTCCCAAGTCATAATCCCGTTGCTGGCGTTGACCACCCGAGGGAGAACCCCGGCAATCGCGGCCATGGCGGCCATTTCGTAATTGTAGATATGCCCGGCCGCTTCGCAGATCACTTCTTGCCCAGGCTGGGTTTGTGCCATGATACAGACCAGGTTACCCATCGAGCCCGATGGAACGAACAATCCGGCTTCTCGTCCAAATATTTCCGCGGCCCGCTGCTGCAAACGATTGACACTCGGATCTTCCATGAACACGTCATCGCCGACTTCCGCCTCAGCCATCGCCCGGCGCATTGCTGCTGACGGTTTAGTTACGGTATCGCTCCGCAAGTCAATCATTCTAATATTAATAGCCATGCAAAACCTTCGACCGGTTAAGTGGTTTTTATCGTCGAGGTCAGCTTCGCGCCTTTTAACTCGAGGATCCTTCGATCTCTTCTATCGTTTGCCGCGCCAGCGACGGCCGGACAAAGGCGTTGTAGATGCTATCGTTCTGCAACCACATGATGTCGGCTCTCTGTTTGACGGCTTCGCGCATTTCAGCTTGCAGCCTCTCCTCCATACAGTGTTGCTTGATCACCTTGGTCACCATGTCGCCATGACCTTCATCGTGGTATTCGTGCGCGCGGAAGAAGTCCAAAGTCCTCGTCGGAATCCAGGAATAGTATTTCTCGATCGCTTCACGCTCCTCTTTCATACGCTTAGGCCCGCCTCCCTCGAAGACAAGTCCCGTTCCGATCGCTACGGCCCAATGACTCTGCTGCACCAGAGAAACATACATCTCCAGAGCAGCGCGAATCGCTGGCAAAGGCTCGTAATTCAAGATTTCATCGGCTGGAATGCCCAATCCGCCGGCAAATTGCACCCAGAGCTCGCGATGACTGGGATATTTGCCTCCGAACAAATCTTCTCCTTCTTCTTCCACCATGTTTTCCAATAACAAGCGCCGTAACTCCGGAACCGGACACTTGTGATAACGAATGCCGAAAAATCGATGAATGTTGCGAAACTCATGAAACTGATTTTTGGCCCACCACTGGAGCTGCTCCCTGGTCAGCCGCCCGCTCAGGAGCAGCTGGCGAATCGGGTGGGGTTTTGGATGGCGCTGC
>JAJONK010000162.1 GCA_021323355.1 Deltaproteobacteria bacterium | reverse complement strand
TCCATATTGTTGAACAACTCCAGATTCTCGGCCATTGGCAAAACTTCCATGAGAGCTGGATCCGCCGAGGGCACCTCGGTGGTTGTTTTATTGGAGGTATTTAAGGTGACGGCTAAGGCGATGACCGCGGTTCCCGCCAGAGCCGGCAGTGTCCAAGGGCGGAGGGCCGTCTGCAACGCTTGCCACCAGGATTTTTTCTCTTGCAGGTCTGCGAGTTTGTGACGCATTTCACGGCTATAATTTTGCCAAAACTCCTGGCCCGGTTCGTCGGTGTTTACCGTGAGCGGGAGCAGAGCCGCCAATTCTTTCAGGTAAGAAGCGCAAGCTGGGCAAGCGCGCAGGTGACTTGTGAGTTGATCACGACCGTCGCCGCTCAGCTCACCATAATGGTAGAGCACCAGATCTTGTTCATACTCATTGCAAGCCGTAGCCATAAATCCTCCTAGGCGAACTCAGCCAATCTTACTCTGAGCGCCGTCACCGCCCGGTGTAAATGAACCTTAACTGTCCCCTCGGCGGTTTCCATCATTTCGGCAATTTCACGAATCGATAGCCCCTGATGGTTTTTTAGAACGAACGCCATCCGTTGTCTCGGCGGCAAAGCATCCAGAGCCGCGTCCACGTGGCGCGACATCTGGGCTGCGATCGCCTGCTGATCCGGTGAAACGGAATGAGCGGCCGGATGGCTCGGTTCCACCTGACTCTCGATCGCTTCATTGAACTCTTCAGCCGACGTTCGTTTCGTTTTGCGCCGATAATCCAGGCAGATGTTCACCAGAATCCGATAGAACCACGTGTAAAAACCTGATCGGCCGTCGAAATTTTTCAGATGCGTGTAGGCGCGAAGAAAAGCCTCCTGAGACAGATCTTTGGCTTCGTCTCGATCCCGAGAAAAGTCGAAGGCGATACGAAAAGCCTTCTGTTTGTAACGCTCCACCAGCTCTTCGAATGCTTTGGAATCGCCCTTCTGAGCTAAGACGACCAGCGTTTCGTCACGCGGCTTGTCCGGCGCGGTTTCCATGCACTGTTCAAATGCACCATCAAGACTCAATGCGCAACCCTGAAGAGCAAATGCCATACATGCCTTCGTATTCGGATCGAGTGACTTTCCCTTCCAGGTTCCGGTCATGCCACCGAGCGACTTTACCTGCTAAGAACGATCGGCCACGGTTAAGATAATCTCGGCCCCGCAACTACTTAGACGCGCCGCTGAGCGGAAGGTTTACCACGGCGAGATTCCAAAATGACCAGAGTTCGAGCTGCTTACAACCGGGATTACGGTCAGGGCGGCGATTGCCTAAACCGCAGAACTCTCAACCTCCCGGTGCGGTATTATGGGACGTCAAGCAGGTCCGCAGGGCCTGCGCCAAGCATGTTTATTGACATCGGCAAATCCTTTGCGCTAAGTTCCTTTCGTGTTCGTTTCTTTGACCTCCAAGCCTGACATACTCCCCCGTATCATCAGCGTCGCAGCGTTGTTGTTTGTCTTTTTCCTGCCTCTCCATTTTCATTTCTCCGCCAGCGCAGCGATCAGTAAAGAATGCAGCTGCATTCAAGGCACTCGAACGCAATTAGCGCCGACGGCTGACGCTTGGCACGGTGCGCCGACATACCAGACAACTTATGTCATCACCCAAGATGACTTACTCTGGGTCGACGAACGCACTAAGCTCCAACCCGTTCGTGGGCCGCCTGCTTCGCTCTCCCTTAGTTAAACTTCAATCCTACAGTATCGAGTTTCATTGCCCTCCGACTTTCGAATTCCAAGTCAGTGGGAGGGCTATTGGTTTGTCTTGGAAGGGAGGCTGGCTATGGTCTATCCGTCTAGCGGATTGCGAACGGTTGCCGGATTGGCTTTGGTGGGCGCATTGTTTTTTCTTCCGGCCGTATGCATGGCCCAAGGCTCGGAATTGGAGGCTTTGAGAGCTGCGGTCAAGGACATGCAACAGGATTTGCAAAAAGCGTTGAGCCGGATCGAGCAGTTGGAAAAAGAGAAGACCGCCGATTCGGCGAGGCTCGGTCAGGTCGAAACATCGATAAAGACGGTGCAAAGCGCGCCGTCCATTCTTAACCCCGCCATTGGCTTGGTTATCGACGCCACCGCGGAGCATAGGGACAAGGCCGGCGGAGACTTTAACTTCCGCGCCGCCGAGCTGGGAATTTCCGCTTCCATCGACCCGTATGCGCGAGCGTACGCTTTTATTACCGGCAAAAAAGATGAGGTCGAGCTTGAAGAGGCCGCTATCGTGACAACATCGCTGCCGTGGAACCTGCAAGCGCGGGGCGGTCGCTTTTTTGCCGACTTCGGGCGCCTGCCCAAATTCCATGTGCATGAGTTGCCGTTCGTCAACATGCCGCTGTCGCTGGAGCGGATCGTCGGAGGTGAATCCAAAGCGGATGGCACCGAGTTGAGCTATCTGTTTCCGACTGCGTTTTTTTTGCGCGGCACCATCGGCGGTTACAACAAAATTGGTGAAGAAAACGACCGCCTGGATGACGGCAAATCGCGGGCCTGGAGCCGCTTTACTTATCTTAGCCGGCTGCACACTTATTTGGACCTCACCGACAATCACAGTCTTGAGCTCGGCACCAGCTTCGCATATACGCCGTCGATTCGGATTTCCGACGACCGCGGCGGCAGCCGGTCCTTGAACGGTGTCGACGTGACCTACCGCTATCAGCCGCTGGCGAGCACATTGTACCAGGGCTTTACCCTGGGCGGAGAGCTTTTCGGTAACAGTGAGCGCGTCGAGCGCGACTCGGGATTCCGGCGCATGTTTGCCCTTGGCGGCTATGCCTATGCGGAAGCGAAGCTTACGCGCCAATGGGCGGCCGGTTTTCTCTATGACAATGCGCCCAGCCTTGCTAGCCCGGGCAAAAAGACCATCGGCTATTCGCCCTTTGTGACGTGGTACCTGAGCGAGTTTAACCGTCTGCGCTTCCAGTACAGCTATCTGGACGACAAGGTTCGCGAAGAGCGGGAAGAGCGCGGTCATCAATTCTTTCTGCAGTGGACGACCGTACTAGGCGCCCACGCGCACGGCTTCCGCACCCGCTAAATAGAAGGAGATTTAGACATATGAAGGGGAAAACATTTCTAGGGGCGGTCTTCGCGATTCTTTTGATTGTCGGCCTTGGCACCGACCTTTATGCTCAACCGATTCGCGTCATTACGACAGTTCCGGATCTATCTGACATTACCAAGCAGATCGGCAAAGAACTGGTCAATGTCGAGAGTCTCACCCGCGGCGTAGAGTTTATGCATGCGGTGCCGGTCAAACCGAGTTTCGTGCCCAGACTTAATCGAGCCGATATTCTGGTTGTGATGGGGCTGGATCTTGAAGCTTCCTGGCTGCCGGCATTGTTGGAAGCGGCAAGCCAGCCGAAAATTCTGCCCGGCCAGGCGGCTCACATTGACACTTCGGTGGGAGTGGCTGTTGCCGAGGTGCCGCAGAGCATCGACCGCGCCGGCGGCGACGTTCACCCCAAAGGCAATCCGCACTATAACCTCGACCCACACAACGGCAGGATCATGGCGCGCAATATCGCGGTGGGCCTGTCGCGCAACTACCCTCAGCATAAGGCGGCATTCGACAAGAACCTCGATGCCTATCTGGCCGAGCTGGACAACGCGATTGAGCGCTGGCAGACCGTTGCGGCACCTCTAAAAGGCGTCAAATTCGTCGGCTACCACGGCGATTGGGCGTACTTTGCCAAACGGTTCGGACTGCAGCAAATCGGCACCATCGAGAGCAAGCCGGGAATCGAGCCGACGCCCAATCATCTAATCGCGCTAACGCAGAAGATGCAGCAGGAAAAGGTGCAGCTGATAATCTACGGCCCGCAGAGCGACCGTTTCCCGCGCCAGCTGGCGAGCCAGACGGGCGCTCGCGTGGTGCGCTTGCAAAGCACCGCCGGCGCACTCCCTGACACCGACAGCTACATCAAGTTCATCGACTACAACGTCAAGAGTTTGCTCGCCGCCATGCAGAAGGGGTAAAGAGGCTGATAATGAACCGGGATAGCGATACGAGTGAGGGAGCGACTCCATCTTGTGGGTAAGTTGCTCCCTCTGGTGAGATTGCATAGGGCGACACTCGGCTACGCGAACGAGGCGGTTTTGCACGAGATTGATCTTGAGATGTATCCCGGCGATTTGGTCGCGATGGCGGGGCCAAACGGATCGGGCAAAACGACTCTATTCAGGACGATTCTCGGATTTCTTCCCGTGCTGAGCGGCTCATTGACCCGCGGCTGCGCGTTGAATGAGTTCGGCTATGTTCCCCAGAGCGCGGCGCTGGACGCCACGTTTCCAATTACCGTTCGAGAGATAGTCGAGATGGGCGCCTATGGACGGCTTAGGCCTTTCGAGCGGTTGCCGACCGCCGAAAAGAACCGCGTCGATCGCGTGCTGGAGCAAGTCGGCGTAGGCGATCTCGCGGCGCGCGCTTTTTTTTCTCTATCCGGCGGTCAAAAGCAGCGTATTCTGATTGCGCGCGCGCTGATGGTAGGGCCGAGAATTCTCATCCTCGATGAGCCGCTTTCGGGAGTGGATACAGAGTCTCGGGCGGCGATCACCGAGCTGCTGCTCAAAATCAATCGCCAAGAAGGCAAAGCGGTTTTTTTCTCGAGCCACGATCTCAGGATGGTCCGCAGCGTTACGAAAAAAATCTTGCGCGTCGACCGCGGCCGGGCGAGTTGGGAGGAAGGGGCGGCGGCGGACCATTCATGGTGAGTTTTTTTGAAGTGTTAAGCCCCTCGTTTCTGCTTTTCCCGGCGTTGCTCGGGAGCGCGATCCTGGCTTTCGTCTGCCCGTTGGTCGGCGCCCACCTGATGCTGCGCCGGAGAATTTTTCTCGGTCTCACCTTGCCGCAGATCGCCGCGTGTGGCGTGGCGTTCACTTTCTGGCTCTACCACGAGGCCGGCGCAGCTCATGGCGCAGGCGGTGAAAGGCTGCTGGCAGTGGCCGGCTCTTTGGTTTTCACTCTGGCCGGCATGGCGGTGCTGGCATATCTCGACGGTCATGCCAGCGGGTCTTCGGAAGGTCGCCTCGCGGCAGCCTATGCGCTGGCATCGGCTTTGACGATTCTATTCATCGTGTTCAATCCGGCCGGTGAGCTGGAAATCCTCAATCTGCTCAAAGGCGAAGTGATCGCCTTATCCAAGGAAGAGCTCAGGCTCCTCGCCATCGTCTATGCCGTTGTGTTTTTCGCCATGATTCTGTTTCGCAGAGAATTTCTCTTGACCTCCTTCGACCAGGATCTGGCGTTTTTGTTGACCGGTGGAAATGCGCAGTGGGGTTTTTGGCTTTACGTTCTGTGCGGCCTCAGTATCGCAGTAGGCGTGATCATGGCGGGCCCGCTGCTGGTGTTTGGTTTCATGGTGTTGCCGCCGCTAGCTGCGCGCGCGCTCGCGCGCGGCATGGTCTCCTTCTTTTCATTATCATCGCTATTTGGCGTCGGCATCGCGATTTTAGGTTTTTATATTTCGGTTCAGTTGGATCTCCCGCTCGGACCCACCGATGTCACTCTGGGTTGCGCAGTGATTTTCTTGATCTATGCCGGGCAGGGTGTGCTGCGTAAATGCGGCTCTCGCTGATGCTGTGATATTTCTGGTTCGTCGCTTGCGGTGACAACCAGGTTTTGCTCCGTCGTAGCATCCTGCGCAAACTTTGCTCGATCCTGATCGGATCTCACCCTTTACAGTCCTACAACCTTTGATATAGTTTCGCCCAAGTATGACTTCAATTCTCATCAGCAACATTGGCACACTGGTTACCGGTAAGTTGGAAGATCCGTTGCGCAAGGCGGACTCTATTTATATTGAAGACGGCCTGGTTCGCGCCATCGGCAATGGCTTGAAGCACAAAGCGGATCAATCCATAGATGCCAATGGGATTACCGCCATTCCGGGGTTGATCGATTCGCATTCGCACCCGTCCATCGGTGAATATACCCCGGCGCAAAATTCGCTCTCGTGGATAACCAATTACATGCATGGCGGCGTAACCGCGTTGATCTCCGCCGGCGAATTGCACCTTCCCGGCCTGCCGCTACCGCCGGACGCTCGCACCGCTTTGTCGGTGGCCATCGTAACCAAGCGCTGTTATGACAATCTCCGTCCGTCGGGTGTCAAAGTGCACGCCGGCACACTGTTATTGGTTCCCGGGCTGACGGAAAAAGATTTCGACGAAATCCAGGCGCTGGGGATTAAGCTGGTGAAGTTCATCTTTTATGATTACAGCTTGTTGCCCAACGGCGAAGCGGAACGTTATGTGAAGTGGGCGAGATCCCGCGGTATCAAGGTGAAG
>JAJONK010000161.1 GCA_021323355.1 Deltaproteobacteria bacterium | reverse complement strand
GTCTTGATACCCAGAACGGCGATGCGGCGGGTTTTCATAATCAATTGTCGGATCTGCGCCCGGCTTCCGATCAGATTCTCTTTCCAGTCCATGTCAGCAGTATAGCAACTGGCATCTCGACAAGCGATGCCGGGTTCCGTCCGAGCCCATTGAACAGTTCTGTGCGATTCCAACCATCAAGTCTCATTCAAGTGATGTTCGCTAACCTCTCGAGGACCATCGCTCGGGTTTACTACACGAGAATAAACGGCAACATGAAAATGCGGGCTTTCACATGGAAGACTTCAAGATAATCGGAGAAGCCGTCACACGTGACGAGGGTGGCGATAAGGTTAGCGGGCGAACTCTCTATACAGCGGACGTGCATCTAGCGGGACTGCTCTGGGGAAAGATTTTGCGCAGCCCCTATCCCCATGCCCGGATAGTGCGCATCGATACAAGCAAAGCCCATCGAGTTAAGGGATTAAAAGCCGTCATCACCGGCGCGGACGTCAAAGATTGCTTGATCGGCAAACAGATTCGCGACATGCCCGTCCTTTGTTGGGACAAAGTCCGCTTTATTGGCGACCGCGTTGCTGCCGTGGCGGCTGAATCGATAGATGCGGCCGAAGAAGCTCTAAGTCTCATCGAAGTAGACTACCAGACATTGCCCGCTGTATTTGATCCTTTGGAGGCAATGCAGCCGGATGCGCCGCGCCTGCACGAAGATGTCGCAGCCTACGACGGCGCGCCCAAAGAACTGTTGGCTTCAGATCTGCCCAACGGCTTAACCCGGCTGGCATGGCGTAAGGGAGACGTCGACCAGGCGATGGATCAAGCAGACGTAGTTCTAGAGCATACCTTTAGGATACCCGCCCGGCATCAAGGCTATCTCGAGCCTCACGCGGCAATCGTCAGCATTGACGTCGATGATCGTATCCAAGTATGGGTCTCGGCCAAAAATCCGTTCGGGGTTCGCAGCCAAATGGCCAAAGCGTTGGATATTTCGGAAGAGCGCATCTGCGTCAACGTGGTCAATGTCGGTGGCGAATTCGGCGGCAAAGGAGACGCAATCGACCTGCCAATCGCCTACTTTCTAGCTCAAAAGTCTTCGCGGCCGGTAAAAATCGTCATGAATTACGCTGAGGAATTGTCGGCCGGCAATCCAGCGCATCCGACCATAATAAACATACGAAGCGGCGTGAACCGCGACGGCCGCATCGTTGGACGCTCCTTGAGGGCGATCCATACCGGTGGCGCTTATGGCGGGCTTAAAGCCAACTCATCGCTGGCCACCTGGCACTACGTCGGCGTTCCGTATCGGGTGGACAATTCCCATTTCGAGTTTTTGCAGATCTACACCAACACTGTGCCGGGCGGATACTATCGGAGCCCAGGCGCGGTGGCGATGGCATTTGCTCTTGAGTCGCATACCGATTTGATCGCGGCAGAGCTTGGCATCGATCCGGCGGAGTTTCGGCTGAAAAATTTACTCGCAGAAGGCGAAGAAGATGCGGTCGGTCATCGATTGCACGACGTTCGATTTCGTGAGGTGCTAGAGGGCGCATTGAAAGCGGCCAAATGGCGAAAATCAAAACCTCGCGCCCATGTCGGTCGCGGCATTTCGCTTTCGGCACGGCATATCAGCGGCGGGGACACAGGTCTTATCCTAAGCGCGCAGGCCGATGGATCTTTCGTGGTATTAAGCCCGACCATCGATCAAGGTTCAGGCACTCATACAATCTTGCGACAACTTGTAGCCGAGCAGATGAATGTCCCGGTTGAACTGGTGCGAGTTGTAATCGGCAATACCGACACGGCGCCGCGCGACAGTGGCGTCAGAGCCAGCCGCGTGACCTACGTGGCGGGAAACGCTGTGTCGAAGGCCTGTCGAGAATTGCGCGAGCGGCTCCTCGAGCTCGCCGCGCGTATCTTGGAGTGCCGGCGGGACGAAATTGAGTTCCGCAACGGCAGGTTCTGGCTAGGTCACGATCCAAACCAGCAGCTGACAATGCGACGGCTGGTTTCACAAGCCAAGGATCCTCTGCAGGTTACTGTTTATGAAGACTACCCCTATCCCGACGAAGTGAGTTACATCTGCGCGCAAGTCGCCGAGGTCGAAGTCGATCCCGCAACCGGGGCGGTGCGAATCCAGCGGATGATAACCGCCCACGATGTCGGCACGATCATCAATCCGTTGACTCATCAAGGGCAAATCGATGGTGCGACGATAATGGGTATTGGACAGGGCATCATGGAAGAGTTGATCATGAATGACGGCAAGATCGTCAACAACAATTTGGGCGACTACAAGCTTCCTACTATAGCCGACATTCCAACGCTCAAAACCGTCTTAGTGCACTCCGATGGCGGGGTCGGGCCGATGAATGCCAAGCCCATCGGCGAATTTGCCAACAACGGCCCGCCAGCCGCCATCGCCAACGCCATTGCCGATGCCGTGGGGATTCGCCTGTTCGAGCTGCCGCTCACTGCGGAAAGAATCTATTACTTACTTAAGGATCAAACCACAAACACGCTTGTCGGATCTAATAACCCAGGCGCCTAAGTCTCGACACGGCTGGTTTGACCAGCCTCAACGGTGAGCCTTAGTCAACCCCATCTTGTTTTCTTTTTCTTTCGATCTCGGGCAGAATCGACTCGATTCGTCTCAGGTCCTGCAAGCTCGCATTGCGCAGCACGTTTCTCACACCACTGGCCACTCGTGGAAAACGGTCCCTGTCAATGTCCTTGATTACCGTGGCCGTTGCTTCAGCCACAGCGGCGAGTCGGGTCCGAGAGATCGGTGTGTCTTCCGGCACCAGCCTTTCGATGATTCGCGCTCGCTCTTCTGTCGCTTGGGCTTGTGAAATAGTTTCACCTTCGAAACGACCCCTGCCACCCAATCCACTACAAGCACTTGCCATGAAGACAATCAAAATCAAAACTGCTAACATCCGACAGGTCACGTTAGAAGCCCTCCCGAAAAGCTGCGATCTTTTTTTCAATACGATCACAGTTACCTAACACAGATTTCTGAGGCAAAACACTCTAATCCTTCTGTGGATTTGACTTACAGCGGCTGCACCTCGCTTTAGGCTAACGCGAACATCTTAGCCGCCACCTTGTCATCGGAATCGCAAATGGATGTCATGCTGATTGACAATAAACTGGCCGATCAATAGTTTGTGAACAACTTCGATGCGATACTCGGTTCATTCCGGGATCGACGCGAAACAATTAGCGACCGATCTCGCAAACACTCGGTTCCGCGTTAGACAACATCTCAGGAGGTTCACCATGCTCGAGGGAAAAGTAGTTACCGTAACCGGCGGCGCGCAGGGTATTGGCCGCCATGCAGCGACCACTTTTGCGCAGCACAAAGCAAAGGTCGTGATCGCCGACATCAACGAAGAAAAAGCTCGAAAGACTGCGACCGAACTTGCTCGGCTCACCCAAACCCTCGGGATAGGCGTGGACGTGCGCGACGAAGAGAGCGTTAAACGCATGATCGATCAGGTCGTGAATCATTTTGGTCAGATCGACGTGCACGTCAACAACGCCGCCATCGTGCCCCATTTCGCTTGGGGTATTCCGCGCTGGCCGCGCATCAGCGAAATGCCCAAGGATTTTTGGGATCGGGTTATTCAGACCAACCTGAACGGCACATTTAACGGCACCAAACATGTCATCCCTCAAATGGAGAAAAGACGGACGGGCCACATCATCAACCTCTACGGCGGCGGTGGAATCACTCCGGCCGGAGCCTGCGCCTACATGGTGAGCAAAGACGGCATTCGAACCTTCAGTCGCTATGTTGCCGAAGAGGTCAGAAGCTCCAATATCTGCGTCGTGACCTTTTCACCGCGGGTGCCGATTGTGACCGAGGACGCTCCGGAAGAGGCATTCAAACGCCTGCCTGGTCCCGAAATTCTAGGAGAAGGATTTGTTCTCGCCGCGGAGCTATCGATGGAACACAGCGGTGGTTGCTTCGCCTACGACAATGGCAAGCTGGTGAAAGAAACTGCTAGAGAAGGCTGATCGAACTTAAACGTCATGAATGCGTTCCTGTTTTTACGTAACAATTTCCAATTTGTGCCTTTTGAATCAAAAGTAAAGCTGCTGGCTGGTAAGGAGTAAACAATGGCGGTGATTGATGCGGATGCTCACGTCATCGAGAACGAATCAACCTGGGATCATATGCTCGACTCCGAGCGCCGTTTTAAACCACGAATCGTTGGCGCTACTAACGGTGATCCATCCGTCGACTATTGGTTGATTGATGGCCGGCTGATGCCGCGCAGCAACGTCGAAAAGAGTTTGCCCGAAGCCGCCCGCGACATGAGCGATCTGACCATCCGGATCGCTCACATGGATGAGCTGAATATCGATCTCCAGGTGATCTATCCTACGATTTTTATCTTCCCGACCGCTCGGCGGCCCGAAGTCGATCTCGCGCTTTGCCGTAGCTATAACCGCTGGATGGCCGATATTGTAGGAAAAGCCACTGAGCGCTTTCGCTGGGTCGTGGTCCCGCCACTACTCAACATGGATCGCATCGCCGAGGAGTTGAAATTCGGCAAGGAGCGCGGCGCGTGCGGCGTCTATCTAAGAGGCTTGGAAGCAGACCGTCGCTTGAGTGATTCCTATTTTTTTCCGCTATATGACGAGGCGAGCAAACTTGACCTGCCGATTTGCGTTCATTCGGCCAACGGCAGTATCGATTCGTACGACTTTTTTCTCGACGAGCCGGGCTTCTGCAAATTCAAGCTCGCTGTGGTCGGCGCATTTCACTCCCTTTTGGTCGAGGGAATCCCGGAAAAGTTTCCGAAATTGCGGATTGCCATTGTCGAAGTTAGCGCGCAATGGATCCCTTATGCGATCCATGATTTGGCGCGGCGATACCAGCGCCGCGGCAAACAGCTTGGCTCGCAAGTCCTGGAGGATCACCGGGTTTATGTCACCTGCCAAACCGACGACGATCTCGAGTACATCCTCGCTTATGCCGGCGAAAATAATCTCGTCATCGGCACCGATTATGGCCATGCCGACAACGCCAGCGAGATCGAAGCTTTGCGCAAGTTGCGGAATCACGGAAAGATCGGCGCGCAGGTGATTGATAAAATCCTCGGCGATAATCCACGTGCCCTCTACGCTCTTTAACCTGGGCCGCAACGCTCGAAGTTTGAGGCTGCGCCCAATCGATGTTGATACGCACGTATCGAGGACCGCGGCTCGGGTTCGCATCGAGTGCAACTAGCCATGCAAGGAATCGGGTGATGCGGCATCGAAGCTTCCGAATCCAGCATTCTCATGAGTGATATCTTCGATCTCCTGCTCACCGGCGGCACCGTCATAGATCCTAGCTCCGGCACCAATCAGAAGTTGGACATCGGTATCACCGCCGATCGGATTGCTGCCATCCGGTCAAGCATCCCTCCTGTGAACGCCAGGAAAGCGCTGAACGTGGAGGGGTGCAT
Source organism: Deltaproteobacteria bacterium (assembly GCA_021323355.1). GTDB lineage: Bacteria > Desulfobacterota > Binatia > UBA9968 > UBA9968 > WHTF01. Next base: position 864 of record JAJONK010000161.1, on the reverse strand, counting down.
CATCACGCCGGGCCTGATCGATTTTCACGTGCACAGTTATTGGGGAGTAAATCCTTATGGCTTTAATGCCGACCCGATTTGCCTGGCCAGCGGCGTAACAACGACTATGGATGCCGGTTCTTCGGGACCGACTAATTTCCTGGGATTTCGCAAATTGGTCTATGAGCAATCCCGCACTCGCATGCTCGCATTTGTCGCAATGGCGCAGCATGGCGTGCTGAACGATCCGGGGGAGTTAGAGAACTTACGGTTCGCCGATCCCGAAGGAGCGGCACAGGCGGTTGCTGAAAATCGCGATGTCGCCATCGGCATCAAGTTGCGCATGCACAAGAAATCCGTCGGCGAAAACAGTCGCGCGGCTTTACGGTTGGCAGTCAAGACGGGCGAAGCCTGCCGCGCGCCGCTCATGGTCCACGTCGGAGACACAGCTATTTCTATGGAGGAGATTGTCGATTCGCTGCGCGCCGGCGATGTTGTCACGCATTGTTACACGCCGCAGCAGCCTTCTATCATCGATAAAAACGGCCGGCTTCTCGATGCGGTTCGGGAAGCCCAGGAACGAGGCGTGATCTTCGATGTCGGTCATGCCGGCGGGCACTTCGACTTTGATCTCGTGCGCCGCGCTATGAGCGGCGGTCTGCTGCCCGACATCATCAGCTCCGACCTGCATGGCCGGTTGAAACAACCGGGGTTTGGAGTCGTCGGCGATTTGCCAACTGTGATGACCAAGTTTTTAGCCCTGGGCTTGAGTCTTGAACGGATCATCACTGCGTGCACGAGCAGTCCAGCAGGAGCGGTCGGGTTTCAAGATCGCCTGGGCAGGCTCGAGATTGGCCGCGAAGCAGATATCGCCGTACTGCAGAT
>JAJONK010000160.1 GCA_021323355.1 Deltaproteobacteria bacterium | reverse complement strand
CGCCCTTTGCCGAAGCGGCCGACCGTCAGCAAGGGCGCTCCTTTAGCCGCGCTATCGCCGCCGGCAACCAGCAGGGTTTGACCGCGCGCGGCGCGCACCTGGTTGATCGAGGTAAGCGGCGGTATCTTGGCCCATGCGCTTTCATTAGCGCGTGGATCGGGGAACAGGCGCGTAATCGGATGGGCTTTTCCCGAAGCGGTTAACGCCGGCGGCACGCTGCTGTCATTGCGATAGGTTCCCTTGCCGTCCATTTCGACGGGGAGCACTTCCTTGAGCGCGCTTTCGCCGTAACCGCCACTGTCGAACGAGCGCACGCCGCCGAGCATCGCCAGGCCGCCGCCGTCGCGCACGAAGTCTTTTACTTTGTCCAGGTAGACAGGATTGAAATAAGCGCGATGAGAGAAGTCGTCGAAAAAGACCACGTCGAAGTTCTTCAGTTCCTCGAGAAATATGTCGTCGATGGGAAAGGGGATCAAGCTCAGCCGCGAGTCAGGCACATCGACGCTATCCGTCGGTGTGCGCAAAAAGACAAAGGACACCAGTTCAATCAGCGGGTCCTGCTTCATCGCCATGCGCAGAAAACGATAGTTCCAGGCCGGCGAGCCGGATAAAGTGAGGACGCGAATCTTGTCGCGCTGAACATCGACCTTGAAGTCCTTATGATTGTTCTGGCTGATTTGCTCGCCGGGCTGGGCCGGGATGTTCAATGAAAAATGATGCGGGCCGATATCCTTGGGAGTGAAGCTCAATGTGATCTTCCGCGTGAAATCGTCATCATCGATGCTGACTGTGCGGCTGGTGATCAGCCCGCTGCCGCGATTGAAATAAAGCGGTACGCTCTTACCTTTCATCCCGGATGCGCGCACGGTGAGGTCGAACTTGAATTCACGCCCGCGAAACGCGAACTCAGGAGTTCGGAGGTCGGTCACGCGCACGTCGGTGAAGCCCTCGGTGTCTCCGGCACCGACGGTAAACACCGGCACCGGCAACGCGCTGCTTCCTTCCAAGCTTTGCCTATCGCCATTGGCGATACCGTCGCTGAAAATCACAATTCCCGACTGCGGACCGGTTTCCTTGGCGGCGGTTTGCAGCAGCTCCAACAACTGGGTCCCCTGGTCTTGCGCTTTGAGCTGCGGCACCGATTCCGGTGCAATCGTTTCAAGGCTCGTGCCGAACCGGTAAACTTTTAAATCATAATCGCGGCTAAGTTTCTGAATGAGAGGTTCTTCTCCCTCGGTCAATTTTTGTTTGACCAGATCGAGACGGGTCGGCGCCTTTTCCGGAGCGCCTCGGGGGTTGGCGGGAAATGTCATGCTTTGAGAATCGTCGATCAGTAATGTGAGCGGTCGCCGCAGTTGCCTGACCTGCTTCTCCACCAACGCCGGGCTCAAAAGAAAGAAAATCAGCAGACCATAAACACAGGCGCGCAGAGAGACCAAAAAAATGCTCTGCCCGATGCTCAGGCGCCGTCGCAGGCTGAGAAACTGCTGGACCAGTAAAGCGATGCTGGCGGCAACAACCAGCGCAACCAGCCACCACGGTACACTGCTTATGAGATAGAGATCCTTCATTGTCAGCGCGTCAGCCGCTTTCGGATAAACGGGACGTGAATCAAGTCTTCCTTATAATTCTCGGTCATGGCGTAGAGGATTAAATTGATGCCGAGGTGAAACGCGTCACGACGCTGTTCCTCTCCGCCTGGGGTGCAGGCGTTGGTCCATTTACCCAACTGATCCCGTTCCCAGGCGCCGGCCAAGTTGTTCTGACAATAGACCACGGGAGTGGAACTGCCGATCGTCAAGCCGTCGAGAGTGGGGCTGACGATTCTAACCCCACCGATGCGGCGCAGAAGATAGTAGCTCCTCAGCGCCGCGTGCCCATTGGGCAGCCGTTTGAACTCGTTGCCTGGAAAAACTCGCTGCATCTCCCGCCTTATGGATTTGTCGAAGCCGTAACCCTGTTGACCCAAGCCGTCATCGATCAAGAGAAAACCGCCGAATGAGAGAAACAATCGCAGGGTCTCGATCTCATCAGCAGTAAACGGCTCGAATTCGTATCTGCCGGTAATGTAGAGAAACGGATAATTAAAAAGATCCTGGTCGGTAAGATTGACTTCGTGCCTGGCGCCGGCTGCTTCTACGCTGGTGCGCTGCATCAGCTCTTCCATCAACGGAGTAACCGATAGCGGATGCGGGTTCCAGTCGCCGCCGCGGTATTTGATCTGGGCAAAAACGAATTGCGTCGGGGTTTTCCCTTTTGGATGGCTGGCGCTGGCGACCGCGGGCAACAGCCCGGCAGTTACCAGGGTTTTAGAAAGGACGAAAAGAAAATCTCGCCTGTGCATAAGCAATCGATTCTCCGCAGCAAGAAGAAAACTAAATGCGTTGAGCGAACCAGCCTTCCAACAAAAGGGTCGCGAGCAAGAGCCCGAGTAATGGCAACGCAAGATCTCTCCGAGTTCCGCCCTGTCGCAGGGTTTCGATGGGAACCACGTCGGCTCGAACCGGGCTGAGCTTGGCTTGCAGTTCACGCTCGCTGATCTCCTCCAGGCGGGATTCGAGAAACGGCGGGTTGACCGCGTACAACCGCGGTGTGCCGCTTTCCTGATTGCCGCCCGTTAGGGCTAGCTGGTAGATGCCCGAAATATCGTTATCTTCAAAAGAACCGGAGGCGCGATCTTGCGCCGCGCTCATTACAACTTGGGCCGGTTGCTTGTTGGGCTTGGTAATGCGAATCGTTTTGCCGACATAACCGGGCGGCAAGGAGAGCTCTTTGACATCACCGACGCTGATTCCACCATCGAGGAGGCCGCGTTTGCCGCCGGCGAGGTAGTTTGTCAGCGAATGGATCATCGGCAGATAGGCGGTTTTGACCGGCAGATCGCTCCAGTCCCGGTCCGCCGTGGTGGTGATGAACATAACCCGGCCGGAGCCCACTTTGTGTTCGATCAGCAGCGGATCGCCGTTTGCCAGCGACATCAACACGGATTTGCCGGACGCCGAGACTCGAGAATATCCCCAGACCCGCGCCGACTTGATCGATTCCTGCAAAAGGTTGTCTGAAAGACTTTGCAGCGCCGGATGGGTTAATTCCAGCTTGCCGATTTTTTCTCCGCTAGCTTCCAAACCCTGCTTCTTTTCGCGGATGGGTGTTTGGAGGATCTGCGCCAGCTTGGCGTTGTAGTGATCGGCTTGCAGCCGGTCGCCGCCGAAAATCAACAGACCGCCCCCGCCGCGCAAATAATTCTGCAGCTTGGCGACAAAGGCATCGGGTAAGGTGGCGACGTTGCACAAGACGATTACCTGATAGGCGTCCAAGGCGGCCCCGCTCAAGCCTTCAGGAATGATCACGGTAGGTAAGTACTGTGACGAGTCGCTCTCGCCTGCGGGGTTGAGCGCGCGGGTCAGAAAAAACGTCTCGCTCTGGACCAATGATGTCTGCGGATCGCCGTCGACGACCAGCACTCTTAGCTGATCCTGAGCGTGCACGCCAAAATGCAGCGAAGCATTGCCAGCCAGCCCATCTTTTTTGATGGTCAATTGTCCGGCATGCGATCCCGCTTGAGACAATCGAGTTTGCAAGGTAACCGTGGCATCCCCTCTGGGGGGAACCGACGTGAGTTTTTGGTCTTTGTTTTGTCCATCTATGCTCAGCTGCACGAGCAGATCCTTGATTTCCTGATCACTGAAGTTTGCCACGACGGCTTCGAGGTGCAGCGGCAAATCGACACCGATGCCCTGTCCGGCGGGACGGATCTCTTTCACCGCTACGTTCAGCGGTTTCTGTTTCCTGCCGACGCGGATCGCCTTGACCGGGATCGCCGGATCAACCTGCTTCAGTGAAGACATCGAAAAATTGTCCCAGCCGGTGAGACCGAGATCGCTGATCAGGCGAATTTCCTTTTGCCCGGCGGGTTCGCCCAAGATCTCGTAAGCCTTGCCGAGAGCGGTCGAATAATCAGCGGTGCCTTCGGCAATTTCTATTTGATCGAGCTCCTTCAGCAGAACATCTTTTTCGAGCTTGAGACGGATCGGTTCTTTGCCGGAAATGCTGGTGGGAATGATTGCGGCGCGGTCGCTGTCGCCAAGCGAGGTGATCAATAGCCGCGCCGCTTCTTTGGCTTGCTTGAATCCTATGCCGTCGCCGCTCCACGTCATGCTCAGCGAATTATCCAACAAGATCACCAACGAAACCGGGCCGCCGCCGGCGAACAAGCCGGCGCCGGTTTGAAAAATTGGATTGGCAAGCAGCAATGCCAGGAGCACCACGGCCATGGTTCTTAGCGCCAGCAGGATCCAATGGCGCAGGCGATAACTGCGCGAGATACGCTTCTGCGACATCAGGATAAAACGCACTGCGGGAAAGCGGATGCGGTTTAGCTTACGGCGATTCAGCAGATGAATCAGCAGCGGTAAGGAGGCTGCGATCAGACCAAAAAGGAAGATCGGGTAGAGAAAGAAGACCGACATCGGCAGCTCATTCCCTCCAGCTCAAGTAACTGGCCAGCGCTCGGTCCAACGGGGTCGATGTAGAGATGAGCTGATAATCGATGGAGCTATCGTGGCACTCCTTGCGCATGTGGCTGGTGAACTCTTCGACGACTTGCCGGTAGGTTTGGCGAATCGCGCGCGGATCGGCGATCACGTTGAGATTAGCGGCTTCCAGGTCCTCGAACAAAATGTTTCCTTCAAAAGGCAGATCGAGCTCGGCTTGGTCAAGGATATGAAAGACGATGACGTCGTTGCCTTTGAAGCGAAACAAGCGCAAGCCTTTGAGGATCTGTGCCGGTTCGTCTAGCAGATCGGAGACAAGAACTACGATGCCGCGCCGTTTAATCTGGCCGGCGATCTCTTCGAGAATTCTGCCGACGTTGGTTTCGCCACCGGGCCGATGGTTTTCGAGCGCCTGAACGATTTGGGTCAGGTAATCGCGCTTGGCCCGCGGCGGTATGATGCTTTCGATGCGGTTTGAAAAGGTCACCAGACCGGCGGCGTCCTGCTGGCGCAGGATGAGATAAGCGAGCGAAGCCGTGAGGGTACAACCGTAATCGAATTTGGTGATGCCATCGGACGAATAGTCCATCGATGCGCTGGTGTCGAGCAGAAGGTAGGCCCGCAGGTTGGTTTCGTCTTCGTATTCCTTGATGAAATAGCGGTCGAATTTTCCCAGCGCCTTCCAATCGATGCGCCGAATCTCGTCGCCCGGAGAATATTCGCGATGCTCTTCGAATTCTACGCTGAACCCTTTGGAGCGGCTGCGGTGAATGCCGGACATAATACCTTCCACCACCCATCGCGCCCGCAGTGAGAGATTGGATATCCCGGCCAAAACCTTCGGATCAAAGTATTTTTTCTGCCCATTGGCGATCACGTTGCTCCACCTTTACCACTGCGGAAAAATATAATCTAGCCAGCTTCTCAAGCTGTGTTTCGGTGGCGCAGACTGCCGGTTTTGGTATTTTCCCCCGGCTAAGGAGCGGCTGTACTGGCGCCCACATGAATCGCGTGATCGGCCAAACCGATCGGTTTGAGATGATAACTGTAACCGCACGGGCCGTAAATGCGTATGCGTTAACGCCGCAACTTTTCACATGGATCGCGCCGGCTGCCGCGTCTTATTACTTCCAGAACGTTATTGATTCACCGCCGGAGTCTTGTTTAGGTGACCATAGGACGCGGTCCTGAGATCCTGAGGATCGTTTCCAAGTATTACCAATGTTTTGATCTTTGCCACGGCATTGATCTGCCGTTTGTGTCGCGGGGGCTATTGTTTGCCGCCGCATGGCGCAAAGATAATCGCCGGCGCGTCGCCGAAGGAGCCGGCATCGACCTTAAGCAAGCCAAATCGCTGACGCCCTTGCCCGGCAGCGGCACCGGGCGGGAAGTGCCCGGCAAGTACTTATACGAGCGGTCAGTCAGAAGCCGGCCATTCGCGGCAGACCCTTACGGCGAGAAGCGCGGCTAAGTAAGACGGTCGCGCTCGCACTCAACAAGGAGATCACGTAATGGGCGTGCTGGTCGAGGGAGTGTGGAAAGACCAGTGGTATGACACCCAGAGCACCGGTGGGCGATTTGTTCGTTGGGAATCGCGCTACCGCAACTGGATCACACCCGACGGCGCTCCGGGGCCCACAGGAGAAGGCGGCTTCAGGGCCGAGCCCGGCCGCTATCATCTCTATGTTTCGTTCGCTTGTCCGTGGGCGCATCGCACTTTGATCATGCGCGCGCTGAAAGGATTGGAGGGCGCGATCTCGCTGTCGGTGACGCACTGGCATATGGGCGAGAATGGCTGGACCTTCGACCCCGCTCCGGGCGTGATTCCCGATCCGATTCACA
>JAJONK010000159.1 GCA_021323355.1 Deltaproteobacteria bacterium | reverse complement strand
GACATCACGGGCAGTGATGCCTCGCCGATACATGCCGGTATCGTTGAGTCCGCTAATCGCGTTCTTGTAGGGCACCACGATCAACGTCTTACCGTTAATGTCGACCGGATAAGGATTGTCGTCATTGACGGCATCCCCATGCCAGAGAAAACCTTCGTCGGCAAGAATGCCCAGGGTCCGCTCCGTATGGCGCATGCCGGAACTCAGCCAACCAGTGGGTTTTTGGCCGACAAACTCCTGAAACAACTTGACGCAGGTCCGAATTTCCTCGCGCTCCTCTTCTTCTGTAAGGTGGATCAATTGAACATCCTCGGCATACGAGTGACCAACAATCTCGTGTCCTCGGGCGTGGACCGCCTTTACCGCCTCGGGATATCTGTAGATGCACAGCGCATTTGTGTTGAACGATGCTTTCACGCCGTGTTTATCCAAGATGCGCAGGATGCGCCAGACTCCGGTCCGGCCGCCGTAATCGTTTTCACTGGCGGTACGACAATCATACTGTGACTTGACATCTTCTTCCTTGATCGGATTCGACCCGCCGACATGCCGCGTCCGCCGGTATTTCGCACTTGGCGTTTCGGTCCAGGCTTCCAAATTACCGGCCAACGCAATCGCCATCCGCGCATTGTTTGGCCATTTAATTTTGATCTTCTTGGCCTTTGAGTAAACGTCATAGAAGTTGTCGTGTGCCGGCATCATGATTGTCACCCTCCCTCATCGTGGCAGGATTCGCTCATCTCGGCTAACGTATATAGAAGTGAGCGACAGTGTCAACGAAAGCCGCGATCCGCAAATGCACTAAATCGCGGTGCGCAATGGCGTTGCATCTCCATGGCGGCTCAAGAGCCAACGGCTTCGGTGCTGCTTCTAGTATTTGACTTCCATCAGGAACAAACCCTGCGCCGGAGCTTTCATGCCGGCCTGAGTACGGTCGCGCGCATCGAGAAGTGCGGCAAAGGATTGGGGGGAACGCTGCTGTCGGCCGACTTCCACTAACGTGCCAACGATATTGCGCACCATGTGACGAAGAAAAGCTGTCGCCTCTATGGTAAAAACAATCAAGTCGCCGCTTCGGTTTATGGAACTTGCATAGATCGTCCTTACAGGATGGGCGGCATCGCATCCAGCGCCACGGAAGGAAGAAAAATCGTGCTCTCCATTGAGGCAAGTGATCGCCTGGCGCATTGTAGCTGTTTCTAGAGGCTCGTGCACATGCCAGGCGTATCTCAGATGGAACGGTGAAGGACTCGATCGATTCAATATCCGGTATTCATAGATACGGCTGCGCCCCTGGCGCCGGGCATCGAAGGAATCCGGCACGATTTCAACAGTCTTGATCGTGACATCTTCGGGCGTTAGCGCATTGAGAGCGCGTTGCACGCGGTAGGGTTGGAGTTCCTTATCGGATATGAAGTTGGCTACTTGTCCAAGGGCATGAACACCCGCGTCGGTTCGGCCCGAACCAATGATACGTGTGGGCCGTCCCACTAACGTGGAAACGGCTTTTTCCAACACGCCTTGAACTGTTTTGGCGGTCGCCTGAATTTGCCAGCCGCAATAATCGGTGCCGTCGTACTCAACGGTAAGCTTGACGTTCACTGCGAGGACGAAGGAGAGAGTAACTGGCGGATCATTGCCGATGATCAGAGATAGTCGCGAATCAGTATTTCAGCGATCTGAACCGCATTCAGCGCTGCGCCTTTGCGCAGGTTGTCAGCCACTACCCACAGGTTGATGCCGTTCTGAACCGAGTGATCTTCGCGTATTCGACCCACATAGGTGGCATCTTTGCCCGTGGCATCGAGTGCCAGCGGATAGAGATTATTCTCCGGCGCATCAGCGACGATAATCCCGGGCGCTTGACGGAGCAGCGATTTCACTTCCGCAGCGGTGAGCTTTTTCTCGGTCTCCACGTTCACCGACTCCGAGTGGCTGAAAAAAACTGGGACGCGCACGGTAGTGGCGGTTACCGCCAGCGATGGCTCCCCCAGGATCTTCCGTGTCTCATGAATCATCTTCCATTCTTCTTTAGTGTATCCATCCTCCATAAAGACATCGATATGAGGTATGCAATTAAACGCAATCTGGTGCGGAAATTTTTTCTTCTCGACGACCTTGCTGTTATACAGAGCCGCAACCTGCTGGCTTAATTCCTCCATCGCTTGCCTGCCTGCGCCCGACACCGATTGATAGGTGGAAACCACCACGCGCTTAATTCGCGCGGCATCGTGAATCGGTTTAAGAGCAACCACCATCTGGATAGTGGAGCAGTTAGGATTAGCGATAATCCGGCGCTTCTTGTAATCACTGATAGCGCTCGCATTTACCTCCGGGACGACCAGTGGGATGTCCGGCGCCATGCGAAAATGGGCGGTATTGTCAATCACGACAGCGCCGGCAGAAACCGCCGGAGGAACGTATTTTGCGCTGACAGTCCCCCCGGCAGAAAACAACGCAATGTCGGTATTTTCAAATGAGTTCTCGTTCAACACACTGACCCGGTGCTGGCGACCGTCAAACTCAAGAAACTGTCCGGCGGACCGTTCAGACGCGAGCAAGCGCATTTCGCCCACCGGAAATTTCCGTTCTTCCAACACCTCACGCATCTGTTCACCAACGGCTCCCGTGGCGCCAACGATTGCGACATTGTACTTTGGTTTTTTCACCTTCGCTTAACCCTTCACCGCGCCGATCCTGTCCCGAACCAGCTGGCCCATCTCTTTGCACCCGACAAGCCGGCAGTCTTTCTGTTGAATATCCGCGGTTCGGTAGCCTCCATTCAAAACATCCTCCACGGCTTTTTCTATGCGATCCGCTGCCGCGCTCTGCTCGAGAGAATGACGCAGCATCATTGCCACACTGAGAATGGTTGCAAGAGGATTAGCCTTATCTTGGCCGGTAATATCGGGGGCGCTGCCATGAACCGGCTCGTACATGCCGACTTTCCCGCCAACGCTGGCTGAAGGCAGCATGCCAATGGACCCTGTCAGCATGGCGGCTTCATCGCTCAATATGTCTCCGAACATGTTCGTAGTCACGACCACGTCAAATTGCCTGGGATTGCGGATCAGTTGCATGGCGCAGTTGTCGACCAGCATATGCTCCAATTGAATGGCCGCATAGCCCTCGTCCGCATGCACTCGGGTAACCACTTTGCGCCATAATTCGGTAGCCTCTAACACGTTGGCCTTGTCGACCGAAGTAACTTTTTTACGCCGCTTTACGGCGGCCTGAAACGCCACGTGAGCGATACGCTCGATTTCAGGAGTGGTGTAGACCTCGGTATTGACTCCACGCTCGGTTCCGTCGGGTAGTTTCGTCACACCTTTGGGCTGCCCGAAGTAAATTCCTCCGGTCAATTCGCGAACGACGAGCAGGTCAGTTCCTTCGACCACCTCTTGCTTCAACGTCGATGCCGCAGCCAGAGCAGAAAATAATTTCACCGGCCGAAGATTGGCAAACAATCCAAGTTCCTGCCGCAGGGCAAGTAGCGCGCGCTCCGGGCGAATCGAATAATCGAGTCCGTCCCATTTGGGTCCGCCCATGGCGCCGAGAAGCACGGCATTGCTTTGCTTGCATAAGTCTAGGACGCGATCCGTCAGAGGTTGGCCGTGAGCATCGATCGACGCGCCGCCGACAATCCCTTCCTGCAAATCGACGCCGAAACCATAAAGCTGCGCGACTTGTTGAAGCACCTCGGTGCCCTGTTTCATCACCTCGGGTCCGATGCCATCGCCCGGCAAAACTGTGATCTTGTAATTCATGGGCCCTCTCTCTCAACCAGTTGTCGATATTGTTTCCGTCCCTGTAGCTTGTTCAGCGCATTGATATAAGCCGCTGCGCTGGCCATGATGATGTCGGTATGGGAGCCCTGTCCCGATACTCGGATGCCGCCGTCTTGAATTTGACAGGAGACCTCGCCCTGAGCATCGGCTCCGCCGGTAATAGCGTTCACCGTATAGCGAACCAGTTGCGCCTCAGAGCCGGTTATCTTGGTGATGACTTTATAGCACGCATCGACGGCGCCGTCTCCGGAAGCGTGATCCATCCGCTCCTGGCCGTCGACCCGAATTTTCACGGTGGCCGAGGGAATGCCGTCGGAACTGGAATTGACGCTCAGATACAACAGCTCATAACAGTCCGGTTGTCCCGGAACCCTGAGAATCTCTTCGGCAACGATCGCCTCAATGTCTTCGTCATAGACGTTTTTTTTCTTGTCTGCCAGTTCTTTGAAACGGAGGAAGGCGCGGTTCATGTCTTCCTTGCTGAGATTGAAACCGAGATGCTTTAACCGCTCATCGAAAGCGTGTCGGCCGGAATGTTTGCCCATGACCAGGCGATTTCCGCTGATGCCTACAGATTCGGGGGTCATGATTTCGTAGGTTTGCTTGTGCTTGAGTACCCCATCCTGATGAATACCGGCCTCGTGCGCAAAAGCGTTTTCACCGACAATCGGTTTGTTGATCGGAATCGGAATTCCGGTGACCTGTGATACCAGGCGTGATGTCGGATAAAGCTGCTCGGTGATTATATTGGTATCGAGATCGAGATAGTTCTTTCTCGTGCGCAGCGCCATCACGACCTCTTCCAGAGAGGTATTGCCGGCCCGTTCGCCGATGCCATTAATCGTGCATTCGATCTGTCTGGCGCCATTGTGCACGGCCGCCAACGAGTTCGCCACGGCGAGTCCAAGGTCGTTATGACAGTGCGCGCTCCAAATCACCCGGTCTGCGCCCGCGGTTCGTTCAATCAAGTTGCTCATGAGCGCGCCAAATTCTGAAGGAATTGCGTATCCGGTGGTGTCCGGAACGTTGATGGTATTGGCTCCGGCGCGAATCACTTCTTTGAATACCTGGATCATGAACTCCACTGCGCTGCGCGATGCGTCTTCCGCCGAGAATTCTATGTAATCGATATGTTTCTTCGCATAGCTAACTGCTTTGACAGCGGCTTCCAAAACCTGCTCGCGCGACATCCGAAGCTTGTGCTCCAGATGAATGTCCGAAGTCGCAATAAATATATGAATGCCGGGATTGACCGCATGCTCGACGGCTTTGAGCGCGCGCTCGATATCTCCTTCTTGAGAACGCGCCAGGCTGAGCACGCGCGGTCGTTTCACCTCTTTACAGACCCGTCTTACGGATTCGAAATCGCCGTCTGATGAGGCGGCAAACCCCGCCTCGATTACATCGACGCCGAGCTTTTCCAACTGGCGCGCGATGACCACTTTCTGTTCAACGGTCATGCTGGCGCCGGGCGACTGCTCGCCGTCTCGCAATGTGGTGTCGAAAATTCTGACGTGACTACTGTGCATGCTGTCTGACATGGCTCCTCCTGAGTTTGCGGCCAACACTGTCCAGAAACAAAAACTCCCGCGGCAATGCCAACGGGAGTATCCTTTGCGTGTCAGAAGAGAGGGCGGTTACGGTACTGCTTTCGCTGTCTCTCCTCTTTTCCCCCGTTGACGCCCTAATAGCGTCCAACACCATAAGAGGGGACCGGATAATGTGTACAACAGGAAACTCGTAAAAAACATAACTTGCGGCGCCAGAACAGCGAGTTTAATCAAAATCAAACCAAGAACCAAGGCCGGGATAGGCAGACGCTTGCGCAAATCGGTGCTCTTCACACTGAAATAATGAAAACCGCTAACCATCAAGAGAGCCAGACCATAAATAACCAAGAGAAGCGTCAGATGCTTGTTGGCCGCGCCTTCGCCTCCCATATAGTAATAAATGAGAACTGTCGCTGCGATCATTTCGGCGGCGGCTGGAATCGGTAACCCGACAAAATGACCCTTGGCGGCGCTCTTGGCTTGCACGTTGTAACGCGCCAACCGCAATGCGCCGCAGACGACGTAGGTGCAAGCTGCCAACCATCCCCAGTTTCCCCAAGGAACAAGTGCCCAGAAATAAACCAGGATCGCTGGCGCTACGCCGAAGGAAACGACATCCGCAAGAGAATCGAGTTCTACGCCAAATTGGCTGGTGGTATTGGTCAGGCGCGCCGCGTAGCCATCCACGCCGTCAAGTACATTGGCCAGGATGATAAAGAACACCGCCTGAACGTATTCTCCATTGAACGTGGATACAATCGAAAAAAAGCCGCACATAATGTTGCCGGCGGTGAACAGACTAGGGATTAAAAATACCCCTTTTTTAAGTTTCTCCGCAGGCATGCGCTGGCGCAGCGGAACACGCGGCCGTGTTTTTCGATGCAGCAGGCGCACCCTTGCTTGAGGATTCGGCTGCGGCTCTGGAGAATTAATCCCATTCATACGAATCGTCCTACGATTGTTTCTCCGCCTTTCACCCTCTGCCCTTCCAAAACTTCAATGCGA
>JAJONK010000158.1 GCA_021323355.1 Deltaproteobacteria bacterium | reverse complement strand
CTGCGGAATACCATTGAGCCCAAGGGCGCCGCCTGTTAGATCTTCCGTATTGAGAATCGCTATCCGCACGACTTCACCAAACGCCAGAGTCGCCATTGCCAAATAAACACCCGAGAGTTTAAGCGTCGGACGCCCGATTACAAGGGCAACCAGAGCCGGCAGCAATGAGCCGAGAACCAGCGCTGGGAAAAACGATGTCACGCTGTGCAAAGTAAGAAGCGCGGAGCTGTAGGCCCCGATAGCCATAAATGCCGCGTTAGCTACGCTTAACAGGCCGCAGGATAGAGTCAGATAAATGGACAGGGCCAGGAGCACGTTAGTACCGATAGAGAGGACTAGCGTATTGTAGGTTGCCCAGAAGCTATCGAGCCATTCCATGCTCCGGTGTTTGCGGTTCTCTCAGGGAGAGTGATCAAGCGTTTAAAGGTTGTTATGCGTGGCGCTGGGCGGCAGTTCCGAACAGACCATGAGGCCGAAGCAGCAGAATGGCGAATAGCAGACCGAAGGCGACGGCATCACGCATGCTCGAGCCAACGTAGGCGACTGAAAAGACCTCCGCAAATCCAAGAAAAAAACCGCCCAATAAAGCGCCCCGCACGTCGCCCATTCCACCGAGAATCACAACTGCGATTCCCTTATGCAGTATGGGCTGGCCCATCGAAGGGAACACAGCGTTAGTGTATAAGGCGATCAGAACGCCGGCGGCGCCGCCGAGCAGCGCCGCGATCACCGATGTGAGCCGAAACACCCCCTCAACGTTGATGCCTAGGAATGCGGCCGCTCTAGGAGATTCCGCCAAGCCACGCACCGCGCAACCAATGCGAGTCCGCCGCAGCCCCCAGAGTAATACACCCATGAGGACAAAGGCCAAGACAACTATTTCCAGTTCCAGCCAAGTGATTTGCGCGCCGGGTATGCTCAACGTCTGGACCGGCAATGTCTCAAGCGGAAAGCGCAAGTTTTGCGCGCCAAAATAACCCTCGATGGCGCTATTTAGCGCGATAGCAAAACCGATGGTTGCAATCATCGGCGCCAGGTGCGGTGCCTGACGCGCCCGCAATGGCGCGAAGATCAGCTTGTCGAGAAGCCAACCGCTAGCGCCCGTAATCAGCATCGCAATCAGGATGGCTGCGGGCAGTGGCAGCTCTAAAAGCACGACTGCTTGCAAAGCAGAATACGCGCCGAGCATGAATACCGCGCCATGGGCCAGATTCACCACTCCCAATACGCCGAACACCAATGTAAACCCCAGCGCAAATAGCGCATAGACTCCACCCAGGGAAACAGCATTGATGAACTGCTGCGCGAGCATCGTCTATTTTTGGATCACGTACCGGTTGCCTTTGGTCATCATGACAATGGCGGTTTGTACCGCGTCGTAGCCGGCGGGCTTGCCGTCGCGGCCGGTAACCTGGCGAAATCTAAACGGCCCGGTGGCGCCGGTCCACTGCGTTGCCGGAAGAGCATCGCGCACTGCTTTGCGATCCTCCTCCAGCTTACCCATTAATTTAATCTTCTTTAAAGCTTGCGCCGCAATGTACATAGCATCATACGCCTGGGCGGCAAACTGGTCGGGCATCTCCCGATAAACTTTTTGGTACGCTGCTATAAATTGTTTGTTTTCTGGGGTCGGACTTTCCACCGACCAGGGGCTGCCAACCCACAAATTGTCAGAGCTGTTTTTAGCAAGCTCAAATATTCTCGGAGAGTTCATCCCATTGCCGCCGATGAAGGGCAGGTCAATGCCCAATTGACGCGCCTGTACCATGATCGGGGCGCCTTCAGCGACCAAAGCGGAAAGCACAATCGCGTCAGGATTGCCGGCTTTGATATTGGTCAATTGCGGCTTAAAACCGACATCACCTTTTGCGAAAGTCTCCGTTGCGGTAACCGGGATCTTCAAGTCCTGCAGAGCTTTCTTGAAGTTATCATAACCGCTCTTGGTAAAGATATCGTCATTACCGTAGAGCACTGCGACTCTTTTTAAGCCGGTTTTTTGCGCAGCGCTTTGAAGCGTTACTGGCAAAATATCCCGCTCGGTAACCGAATTACGAAACACATAATCGCCAATCGAAGTGATTCCGTCAGCGGTATTCGAAGTCCCGAAAACGACCGTTTTAGCCGCTTGCGCAACCGGGTCCGATGCCTGCGCTGAATTAGACAGCGTCGGCCCAAACAACATCAGCACTTTCTCCTGAAAGATAAGCTTCCTAAAACTATTGATAGCCTCTTCCTTTTTGCCCTGCTCATCTTCAATGACCAATTCCAATCGGGTCCCACCGGCGCCGCCGCTGCCATTGATTTCTCGAACGGCCAACTCAAAGCCTTTCCGGATCGGCACACCATATTGCGCAGCGTTGCCGGTCAAGGCGGCGGCAACCCCTATTTTGATCTGCGCCGCCCCAACGACAGGGCAGAGCAAAAAGGCTGCTGCAATCGCCGTAAGTACAGCGTGTTTTAATTTCACGGAGGTCACCTATTGCAGAATATGAACTCCATCAAAAGCCGACCTGCACCAATCGTTTGATTAAAAGATGCAGGCTCGCGGCCAGCGCACGGACGATCCTGCCGCTAGAGTTAAGTCGCAGGGTTGGGTCGGATCATATCGGTTTAATGTGAGTTTTAACCGTTTCCTTGATGATTTCCTGTAGTAGACCATCCAGGGCCATCGCCTGGAGCAGTAATCCGTGTGCAAGTTCATAAGCAGAACACAAGAGGGACACCGATCGGCCATTCGCAAATTGTCGGCAGATCAGCTATCGCCCTGGTCGCTTTTGCGCGTCCTGGACATGCCACAGGTAAAGGGTGTGATCCCAGTTCGAAGAATCTTTCATATTCTCCGTTTTGAGCGGTTTCCAGTCGCCCATATCGAAGTCGTGAGAGACAATCCGGGAACCAGGTTTCATTTGCTTCCAAATGTTTGGCCGGATCAAGAGATTAACCTCGGGCAATAGATACATCGTCAGCACCGATGCTGGTGCCAGGTCCACAGTTCTGATGTCTTGTTGGCGAATTTCCACCAAATGTCCAACCCCGGCCTTGTTGATATTTTCCGTGGACTCCTTGATTCGTTCCGGATCGATCTCGAAACCGATCGCTCTGACACCGTACTTCTTTGCGGCAGCGACGACGATTCTCCCATCGCCGGACCCGAGATCATACACCACATCGCCCTTTTTCACCTGGGCCAACTCGAGCATCCGATCGACCACCTCCTGCGGCGTCGGAACGTAGGGGACAATTTTGCCTTCCTGCGATTGCGCTACACCAAGGTTGAAGACCGCTGTCGCGATTAACAGAAGGGCGAGAGCTATAGAATTAATCCGGGTATTTTTGTTCATTGCTGCCTTTCACGATGTTTCTCGATATCTCCCATACCTAACCAACTGTCAACGGAGCGCCAACAACGGTCAACCGTTCTTCTGCCAAAATCTGCCGAGCCAGCTATCATTTTCCTTTCCCGCGACCTGTTCTATTTCACCCGGGTCCAGCCAAATGCCATTACATCCGGTGCATTGGTCGATCTCGATCTTTTGGAAGCTCCTGGCCTTTAGCGGTTGGCCGCACTTGGGGCATGTCATGTGCGCAACGTTCTTGCCGGCCGCTTTATTCTCTGCCTCCTGTGTTGCCTTGAGTTTCGCGAGAAGCTCCCGCTCTTTTTTTACAAAATACTCGTCTTCCTGCGCCTTCTTCCGTTCGTCCCATTTATCAGCCATGTCGTCCTCCTACTTAATCTCATAACTTTAATCTCATAACTGCTTCAGAAGATTGCGAGGTAAAAACTTCTTGACCTGCCCAGTCGGATGCACGGTGCAGAAACTATGCGGTGGCGCTCAACGCGATCCCCAATACATGGAGCTTGGACGACCGATAATGATTAACCGGCAAACTTGTTCATGTACGGAAGCTTCGTTGCGGTTTTCTTTACCTCGCTCAGGTTAGCTCGAAGCATTGCTGTGGAATCCCAGGATCCGCTGGTCAGTGCGCTGCGGTAGGTATCCGGTAAATCAACCCCGATTTTGTGCTCGCCAAAAGAGATAGTCTTTGCTTGGAGATCCAAGCTAAACGTAGTTCTTGGATCGTTCTCGACGGCTCGCATCAATTTTTCGATATCCCCAGCACTAGCAGTTACTGTCGGCACCCCCATTATCGTGCAGTTCCCGGCAAAAATAGCCGCAAAGGATTCGCCGACGATGGCATTGATTCCCCATCGATACAGGGCCTGTGGCGCATGTTCGCGCGATGAGCCGCAACCAAAGTTTTTATTAACGAAGAGCAAAGATGCCCCTTTGTATTTGGGATCATTGAGCGGGTGAGGCTTCGAATTGCCTGACGCATCAAAGCGTTCGTCGAAGAATGGATATTCACCCATGCGCGCAAAGGTAACTTCTTTCAGATAACGCGCCGGAATGATTCGATCGGTATCGATATCGTTGCCGCGGATCGGCACCGCCCTGCCTTCTACGTTGGTGATTTTCACGATTTCGCTCATGGTCTCCTCTTATTGATAATCCCGCACGTCGACGACCTTACCGCTTAGCGCGGCAGCTGCGACCATGGCTGGGCTCATCAGTAGAGTTCTTCCCTGCGGGCTACCTTGACGGCCGATGAAATTACGATTCGATGAAGACGCCGAGACTTCTTTGCCATGGAGCTTATCGGGATTCATCGCCAAGCACATGGAACATCCAGCCTCGCGCCATTCAAACCCCGCCTCCGTAAATATCTCGTGCAGCCCCTCCTTCTCGGCGAGTTTCTTGACCTCGGCCGAACCGGGAACCACCAGCGCCCGGATTCCGGATCGAACCTTTCTTCCCTTGGCGATTTTAGCCGCTGCCCGCAGATCCGCGAGCCGGCCATTAGTGCACGAACCGATGAACGCCACGTCAATCGGCGTGCCTAGAATCGGCGCGCCCGGTTGCCATCCCATATGCTCGTAAGCTTTTGTCGCGCCGGCAGGATCGGAGTATTCATCGGGTTTCGGAAGCTTCTCGGTGATGCCGACCGCTTGTCCGGGATTGATTCCCCAAGTGACGGTCGGTTCGATATCTTTTCCCACAAAGTTGACGAGATCGTCGTATTTCGCCTGCGCATCGGACGCGATCGACTTCCAATAGGCGACTGCGCGATCGAATGCAGCGCCACCCGGCGCATAGGGCCTGCCTTTGAGATACTCAAATGTGGTTGTGTCCGGGTTGACGTAACCGACCAACGCGCCGCCTTCGATACTCATATTGCAGACCGTCATGCGCTCTTCCATGTTCATTGAGTCGATAACAGAACCGCCATACTCGTACGCGAAGCCTTTACCGCCGGCAACGCCGAGCCGCCGGATGATATTTAGAATTACATCTTTGGCATAAACACCGGTACCGAGCGCGCCATCGATATTGATGCGGCGCACCTTGAGCTTTTCCATCGCCAAGGTCTGTGTTGCCAAGACGTCGCGCACCTGGCTGGTGCCGATTCCAAATGCCAGAGTGCCGAACGCTCCGTGGGTGCTGGTGTGGCTGTCGCCGCACGCCAAAGTCATTCCCGGTTGAGTCAAGCCGAGCTGCGGCCCGATGACATGGACAATTCCTTGATTGGCGCTATCCAATCCAAAGAATTCCACACCGAACTGCTTGACGTTCTTTTCAAGGGCTTGTGTCAGTTCTTCAGCTTCACGATCAAGAAAGGGCCGGCTACGAACATCGGTCGGAACGATATGATCCACTGTCGCGAAAGTTCGCTCTGGAAACGCCACGTCCATGCCCTTTTCCCGTAACATATCGAACGCAGGTGCCGTGGTAATCTCGTGGATCAAATGAAGCCCAATGAAAAGCTGGGTCTGGCCAGTGGGAAGAACCCCAACGCAATGGGAATCCCAAATCTTCTCGTACAGCGTTCTACCGCTCATTCGTAAATCTCCTTCGCAGGATATTATCTGCCGATATCTGCGAGTTCAAGAGGACTAATCCAGTGAAAAGATAAGCACTTCTTGGTCTTACGACTCAGCGATAATCCGGGTGTTAAAGCAGATGCGGTCAGGCGACAAACGGACCTAAAGGCAATTTTTCTTTACCCACTCGACAATTTCATTGCGTTTGGCGAACCAAACGTCGGCGTGGGACTTAGCGTATTGAATCGCCTCGTCGTAGACCTTGCCAGTCGCCGGAAATGCCATTTGACAATGCATCGCCAGGGTTAGCATCTTGGGATCGCCGTCGGACTCTTCATAAAGGATGTCGAATTCATCCTTGAAAGAATTAAAGACATCACGGGCAGTGATGCCTCGCCGATACATGCCGGTATCGTTGAGTCCGCTAATCGCGTTCTTGTAGGGCACCACGATCAACGTCTTACCGTTAAT
>JAJONK010000157.1 GCA_021323355.1 Deltaproteobacteria bacterium | reverse complement strand
CGTCAGCGAGGCGCCGGCTGAAATCGGTCGCGGCGCATTCGAATCCATCGAAGAAGGCCGGGGCTGCAACCTGAGCGCGGCGTGCCATTGGACAGTGAACATGGCAGCCTCTGCGGGTCACGGCAAAATGTGGGGGCAGGCGTACTCCATTGCGCCCTCAGGCGTTTTTGTGCCACCCGAATCGACAATACACAGGGCGGACGATTTGGCCGATGTTCCCATCGCCGTCGGCTATCACTCGGGTAGCCATTTCTCGACTCTTCAGGGTCTTGAGATGTTTCTTCGGCGCGAACGGATCAAACTCCACTTTGCCGGCTTGCTTCTCGATCGGCTGGCATTGCTTGTTGATCGCCAGGTGCCGGCGGCCAGCCTCTTTGGCGTGCCCTTCTATGTCGTGGAACAGCTTGGTTTTCGCAAGCTTGTCGACACCACTTTCATGATCGGCCATTTGGCTACCGAGAGTGCCGATCGCGAGAACGTAGAGAGATACTTCAAGGCTCTGCGCCGGGCGCAGCGTGATATCGATCTGTCGCCGGAACTGTATAAGCACTATTTCTTGCGCGAGTTACCGGAGAGATATCACCCGCTGGTGGATGTTCGTAGGTTCGGTCCCGGTGAGCGCCTGGTGTTCGAACCTTATCCGCAAGATGCATTCGAGCGCACACGCAGATGGATCGAGTCGTGGAATCTTTTTCCGCCGGAGCAGACCGGCGATGCCGGTTACCATGACGCGGTGATCTAAGGCGGATTGTTCACTGGTAGCAGCAATTGAGGAATGAGCTTGTAGCGGCGAAGACAACAAATCTGTGGCTCGAAACGGCTTGCAGAGTGAGTTTGTCGAGCGAACGTCCGCGAAAAGTTCGAGCTGTTTTCCCGACGGCACCAGCTATTAGACTGCTGAAGCATTTTTCCACAACCCGCCAGGATCAGCCTACCGGGTGCATCTCTAGGGTAAACTCCGCCGGCTGAACGTATCGAACGATTTGCACCTTTTGAACAATGGAACTTAGAGTGCCATCTGTCTCAGCATGGCTTGCGCCAGCGGGCTGGCGGCATGGGCTAAATGCTCCGACATCGTGTAGTGATTGGCACCGGGGATGATGAGATATTCACAATCTACGCCGCGCTCTTTGCAAAGGTTGAAGAAATCCTCTGACATTTGCTGCCAGCCTTTGGGCTCGGCGCCGCCGACCGCCACGATGACCGGACAGATGGGTAGCGGCGGATGATGAAATGGGCTGTTCCTTTTCGCCAATTCGGGCGTGAGCCTGACCTGTTCCTGGACACTGATGCGCATCACCATATCGAGGTCATAGACGCCGGAAGTCGCGACAGCACCTTTGATGAGGTCTCTGGGGAGACCTTCGCTCGCCCAATCGTGCGCCAGCGCCATCGCCGTTAGATGTCCGCCCGCGGAATGACCCGAGAGATAAATTTTCGCAGGATTGCCGCTGTAGCGTAAAATATTCCGGTAAACCCAGGCGATGGCAGAGCGCGTCTGGCGGACAATGTCTGAAATGGTAACGGTAGGACAGAGGTCGTACTCGACCAGGACGACCGATGCGCCGCGCTCGGTGAATACAGGGACGAAGTTGCAATTATCCTCTTTGCTGCCGCTGCGCCAATAGCCGCCGTGAATGTAGATTAGAACTGGGCCACCCGGCTGATCTGCGGGGTAAATATCCAGCTTCTCACGCGGCAAACTGCCGTAAGGCACGCCGAGCCAAGATTTCGCGCTTTTCTTCGCCAGCTGCGGATACTCCGGCACCGATTCGCGCGGATTATATTGATATTCCATTTCCTCCTGGCGGAATCCTCTATAGCCGGTGTCAATCATACGTATCCTTCCCTGATCTGATTAGCACTTTGTCCTCCGGGAACGTAATTTACTACAGCCTTCGATGTCAACTGCCCTGAGTCTGACGTTTCCCTAGATAAGACGGGATCACGCACCGAACTGTCAGGTCTAATCGCTTCAACTGAAATGGACGGTTAGGGAAACGATCTGCTATGTAAACTTTGTTGCTAGTATTTGTATCGTTAGCATACTGATAGACACGCTGCGGTATCCAAAAGTATCACGCAATATCGTTTAGGCAGTCATTTCAGCCGCCCATTAGTTGAAAGCCGAAGAAACTGGCCGGGTACGATGCCCACAGAAGCCTTTAGGCAAATGGCACAACCGATGCACTAAAGAAGCTGCAGGAAGTGAAAACTTGAACAGAAAGGAGGTGAGAAAGATGAAAACTATATCGCTTCTAACCAACTTGATTATCTCTTCGACATTGTTCTGGGGAGTGCCGACAGTGGGCAGTCAGGAACTGATGCTCAAAGTGCCTGCCGAAACCACGAGCTACTGCCACTTGAAGTTTCCCCCGATCAGCGAAGAGTCACTATTCTCCAGCAACCCGGTGCTGAATGAAAGCGCCGGCAACAGCATCGATTTCTACGGCTCGTGCGATCATGATCCGCTGGGATTAGATGAGATCCGCTCTCAGAGACAGCTGCTTATGCGCGGCTACTTCGCCGACGGTGATTGAGACGATGAGCCGAAGAGTTCAAGGGGAGGGTTTTACCCTCCCCCCGAACTATTGAACTTGCTTAAAACCGCGCGCAGTACTATATCCTTCCTCACCTCTTGGTTCTGCTTGCGGTTCGGCCATGTGGATGGCGATGTCACTAATCAGATGCTGTGAAAGCTTTGCTCTTTGCCGGTTGCTTTTCAATGAACATAGCCGGATTGAATTAGCACGCGCGCCATGAGCATAGCTCTAAATCCTAATGGGAACGGACCCGCCGTTGCTAGGACTGAGTCTCGCAGGTCCTGTTGTGGATTACGGTCCTAACATTTAACTACCCCGGATTCGCAAATGCTCCGACTTCGTCAAGCAGCATATTTTGGCGTTGCAATCGGGATATTCGGTGTGCTCTTAAGTTTCGTTCCTTGGGTAAATAAAACCGAGGAAGACTTAGGTCTGGCCGTTTTGTTTAAACTTAGGGGGCCGAGAAAACCACCGTCCGAAGCCGTAGTGGTGAGCATCGACAAAGAGTCCTCGGAGTCTCTCAACGTTTCCGGAAACCCAGCGCGATGGGATCGTTCAATCCATGCTCGACTGATCGAAAAACTGGTTGCGCAAGGGGCTCGGATTATCATTTTCGATGTTTATTTTATCGAACCGCGATCGTTGTCCGAGGACCACTTGCTCGCTACAGCGCTAAGCAAAGCTTCCAACGTTATACTCGCGGAGCCACTGCGAGCGAAGGAATTTTCCGCTAGCGACATCTTTAACTCGACACAGGGTGAACACCGCCTGGTCAAGACTATAAGACCGGTTGCAGCTCTTTCGGACGCTGCCGTTGCGACAGCTCCGTTCGTTCTTCCCAGGCTCCCCGTCAGAGTAAATTATTATTGGACATTTCAGCCTGATGCTGGAGATACGCCGACGTTTCCAGTCGTAGCGTTCCACATCTATGCTTCGGAGGTCTGCGCGGAGTTCCGTAACTTGCTGGAGAAGCTAGGCCCTGACCATACCACGAACTTTCCTAACAACGTGGCGGCGCTCGAGCACAACGACGTCGTGACGTTCATTAAAACTGTTCGGCAGCTCTTTGAAACCAAGCCGTGGATTTACCAGCAGATGCTAGCAGAGCTGAAGCGTCTGGTTGTCCGAGAACCCGATGCTAAGAAGCATGAGTTTTTAAGGTCATTGGTGGACTTATACGGTGGTACTTCTAAGCGCTATTTGAACTACTACGGCCCGCCTCGCACGGTCGCCACCATTCCATTACATCGCGCGTTGCGGCTCGGTGAAGATTCACCAGAAGGCGAGGATCTGGACCTGAAAGGCAAAGTCGTTTTTGTTGGAATGTCTGAAACGTTGATTTCAGAGAGAGAAGACAGCTTCTATACCGTCTTCTCACAAGCCAACGGCGTGTTTCTCAGCGGCGTGGAGATCGGTGCAACCGCTTTTTCCAACTTGCTCGACAACGACTACATAAAACCCGCCGCTGCGCGAGATAACGTCCTGACCATTCTCGCTTGGGGTATTCTTGTCGGAGTCGTCTGCCGGTTGACGAGCACGCTCGTCGCTGCCCTGTGCGTACTCATCGCTAGCGTTTTGATGATAACCTCAGTCGAGTATCAGTTTGAAAGCAACAGCGTTTGGTATCCGATTATCGTTCCTCTCTTCCTGCAGACACCCATGGCCTTCTTTGGCGCGGTGCTATGGAATTTACTCGAGACCAACCGGGAGCGGCGCAACATCCGAAAGGCATTTGGCTTTTACGTGCCCACCGAGATGGTCGATCTAATCGTCAATAATAGAGTGGATCTGCGCAGAGGCGGCCAGACGGTATACGGCGTCTGTCTATTTACCGATATCGCCGGATACAGCAGTGTGTCGGAAAATCTCAGTCCGCAAGCGTTAAGCGAGTTAATGCACCAGTATTTCGAGGCCGTGTTTGAGCCGATCAAAAAAAGCGGCGGCTTGATCACCGATCTGAAAGGCGATTCGATTCTCGCAATTTGGAAAGCGAATCGGCCGGAGCCTGCACTCTGTAAACAGGCGTGTACTGCCGCCCTGGGGATTGCCGATGCGGTCAGCGCTTTCAATCAGTCCTTCGGCTCGAGACTTCCTACTCGAATCGGGATCCATGCCGGACAGGTATTTTTGGGCAACATCGGTGCTGGAGATCATTACGAATACGGTCCTACCGGAGACACGGTCAATGCAGCTTCCAGACTCGACAATCTCAATAAGATGTTGGGCACCCAAACGCTTGTCTCCGAAGATGTGGTCCATCGCCTTGATGGTTTTCTCACTAGAAAAGCCGGATGTTTTCGGCTCAGAGGAAAGGCTCAGCCGCTGACCGTTTACGAATTACTTGGCCGGCTGGGCGAAGCTGGGGAGGGAAAAGAAAAAGCTTGCAAGCTATTCTTGGAGGCGCTCCACGACTTCTATAGGCAGTGTTGGACCCAGGCCGAAGAAGAGTTTTGCAGGTGTGCCGAGATGCAGTCAGGGGATCGTTTGCCGCAGTTTTATATCAACCTGTGCAAACAGTATCGAACAACTCCCCCCGAGATGTGGGAGGGTGTGATTTCCGTAGAGGAGAAATAGAGTTATGCGTCTTCTCTGTTCGCCGAAAGTAATCCTCCTTACGGCCGCCGTTTCGGCCGTATGTTACCCGACGAGATCCTCGGCGGGTATGTTTTGCGATCCCTGGCTAGTGAAGATGGTTTCGGTCCAGGGGAACGTTCAGGTGAGGCGCGCAGGGCAGGCGCAGTGGCAGCAGGCTCATTTAGGCGACCTCTATTGCCCCGGTGACCGCATCCAGGTTGGTCAGAGAAGCCGGGCTGATGTTGCCTTTGCCAATCAACCGGTTTTGCGTCTCGATCAAAATAGCACCGTCACTTTGGGAGGAATCAAAGAGCAAAGAACCGCACTCGTAGAATTGCTTGCGGGTGCTCTGTACTTCTTCAGCCGTGTCTCTCGTAATCTCGAGATACAGACACCGTTTGTCAATGCCGGAGTCGAGGGAACCGAGGGCTTTGTACTCGTTGACGCTACTCGAACCTTGATCAGCATCTTCGAAGGAACGGTACTGGCCTCGAATCCAGTCGGTATGCTGACTCTTGTTAGCGGTCAGACAGCAATCGCTGAGCAAGGCAGAGCGCCGATACTGACGGTCAGGATTAGTCCTGATGATGCGGTTCGCTGGGCATTGTACTATCTGCCGACGCTTTATTTCCGCGCCGAGGATTTTCCAGCCGGTCCGGATTGGCGGGGGATGGTTCGAACTTCGATCGAGGCTTACATCAGAGGTGATTTGCAAGCCGCCTTCGATAGCATTCAAGCAGTTCCGGCTACGCTGAACGAGCCGCGCTTCTTTGCGTACCGAGCCGCGTTGCTGCTGGCCGTTGGTCGGGTCGATGAGGCAAGTCAGGACATCGAACGGGCACTGAGTTTAAACCCGAACGACAGCAATGCCCTCTCGCTTCAGTCGATTATCGCAGTGGTCCAAAACGAAAAGGAAAACGCACTTGCTCTGGCACAAAGAGCTGCCACGGCTGATCCGCAATCGGCTTCCCCACGCATCTCGCTTTCTTATGCCCAGCAGGCGAATTTCGATATCGATGGCGCCTTGAGCAGCCTGCAACAAGCAACGCAATTAGATTCCGAGAATGCCCTTGCCTGGGCTCGTTTGGCTGAGGTCTGGCTGTCTTTCGGCGATCTCGATGAAGCTCTGAAAGCCGCTGAACGAGCTGTTGCACTAGATCCAAATCTATCAAGAACGCAGACAGTCTTAGGCTTTGCCTTTTTAACCCGGGTCAATACCGAAGAAGCGAAGAAGGCTTTCGAGAGAGCCACCGTGCTCGATCAGGCTGACCCGCTTCCTCGACTTGGATTAGGTTTAGCAAAGATTCGCGAAGGCGATCTGCAAGAGGGAAGAAGGGAAATAGAAATAGCCGTAAGCTTGGATCCTCAGAATGCTCTAGTCCGCAGCTATTTGGGCAAAGCTTATTTCGAGGAGAAAAGAGACAAACAAGCGGCTGATCAGTACGAAACGTCCAAAGGGTTGGATCCGAGGGATCCGACCCCATATTTCTACGATGCCATTCTCAAGCAAACCACGAACCGCCCGGTCGAGGCCTTACAGGACATGGAGAAAGCCATTGAGCTGAACGACAATCGCGCGGTTTATCGGTCGCGTCTCTTGCTCGATGCGGATCTCGCCGCCCGCAGCGCAGCGCTAAGTCGGATCTACAGCGATTTAGGTTTTCAGCAGCTCGCTCTGGTAGAGGGATGGAAGTCGGTCAACACCGATCCTACGAATTTTTCCGCGCACCGTTTTCTAGCGGACTCCTACTCTGTCTTGCCGCGCCACGAGATCGCCAGGGTAAGCGAGCTGCTGCAATCTCAATTGCTTCAACCGCTCAACATGACACCGATCCAGCCGTCTCTTGCCGAAAGCAATTTGTTCCTCATCGGCGCGCAGGGGCCAGCAGCTCTCTCATTCAATGAGTTTCATCCGTTGTTTAATCGGAACGGGGTGACGTTTCAGACAACCGGCCTTGCGGGTGAAAATAAGACGTATGCGGGTGAAGGTGTTCTCTCCGGGATCTATAACAAGGCAGCGTTCAGCCTCGGCGGCTTTCATTTTCAAACAGACGGCTGGCGAAGAAATGCTGATCAAAGAGACGCCATCGCCAATGCCTTCTTACAAATGGAACTCTCTCCTCAGACAAGCATTCAAGGTGAGTTTCGCCACAGAGACAACAGGCGCGGCGATCTTCAACAGAAGTTTTTTCCGGAGGACTTCTCTCCTGGCCTGACTGATAGAATGGATAGCTATAGTTTCCGTTTAGGTGGACGTCACTCCCTTTCACGAGATTCAATCCTCCTTGGCTCATTCATGTTTCAAGATAGAGATACGACGACGAGAGATGAATCGCCTCCTTTCCCTACTCTTCTTCTCGGAGACATTAAGAGGCCTCAAGAGGCTTTTAGTCTCGAACTCCAGCATCTGTTCCGTTCGCAGTACTTAAATTTGAGGACCGGTTTAGGTTATTTCGACATTAATGAAAGACTGCGCACAAGATCAGTGACAGTTTTTCCTCCACCTTTAGATGATATACGAACAAGCACCGACACTGGCGTTCAGCACTTCAATTCGTATGTCTATGGAAACATAAATTTATTAAGGGATGTTAGCTTAGTTGCGGGCGCAAGCGTTGATTATATAAAGGGCGATCCTGCCAACATTCCAGGTGGGGATGAGACGCAGTTCAATCCTAAATTGGGAATTGCGTGGACTCCGCTTTCAGGGACTTCCCTTCGCGCTGGTGTGTCAAGGATTTTAAAGAGAACGCTAATTGTGGATCAGACACTCGAGCCGACGCAAATCGCAGGATTTAATCAATTCTTTGATGATCCAATCGTCACAGAGGCTTGGCGTTACGGAGCGGCGATCGATCAAAAACTCACAAGTGAAATTTTTGGAGGGGTAGAATTGTCCAAGAGAGATTTGGATATTCCAGCATTAGATACTACAGTGATCCCAGCACAAACCATCAAGTTTGACAGGAAAGAATATCTTAATC
>JAJONK010000614.1 GCA_021323355.1 Deltaproteobacteria bacterium | reverse complement strand
GTCACTCCGCGCCGCGGCAAGGCCGTTGAAATCGATGCACTCTGGTACAACGCCCTGCGGCTTCTGCAAAAATGGGTCGCGGAAGAAAACGATCAGAAGAAGGCGCGCGACATAGGCGCTTGGGCCGACAAAGCTAAAGACTCGTTCAATAAAAAATTTTGGTGCGCGGCGGAGGGTTATCTTTACGACGTGATCGATGGCCCTCAAGGCGACGATGCCGCCTGCCGGCCAAATCAATTGCTGGCCATCTCTCTGGATCATCCTATTCTTGAGCCCAGCCGCTGGGAGCCGGTCCTGAGAACGGTCCAACAGCGTCTTCTCACTCCGTTCGGATTGCGCTCGCTTGTCGCATCGCATCCGGATTACAAGTCAAGATATTTTGGCGACATTCGCGCGCGTGATGCCGCCTATCATCAAGGGACCGTTTGGGCCTGGTTGATCGGCCCGTTAATCGATGCATGGCTAAAAGTTTATCCCGAAGATCGCGCCGGCGCACACGAGCTTTTGCGTGGATTCATCCCGCACATGAATGAGCACGGTATCGGTTCGATCAGCGAGGTCTTCGATGCGGAACAACCGTGGACTCCCCACGGTTGTATCGCCCAGGCGTGGAGCGTTGCTGAGGTGCTGCGCTGTTGGGTCAAGACGAGGCCGTGATCGATGTTCAAAGCTGAAAGTTGAAGGCGGAAAGCTGAAATAACTTCCGAGGGCCAAAATCGTCAGCGAATGCACCGCGACGGCAGTAATTCAGCTTTCCGCTTTCAGATTTCCTAATTTTCATTCGCTGTCCCGCTTACGCGGGATTCACTCACCGCTTGTCCCAAAATTAGAATGTAGACAGCCCGAGTGCCGGCATTTGTAGTGAATATCGCATGAATAAACTTCCTTCTTTTGGCATATGCTTTGCGGCTTTGAGTCAGAAAAAAGGAGGTATTCTACGATGCAGATCAGAGACATCATGAAGTTAACCGGTGTGCTAACCGATCGTGATATCGCGGTGCGTCTGGCTGCGGAAGGACGCAACCCGTCAGAAACTCGGGTCTCCGAAATCATGACCCGGGATCTTTATTATTGTTTTGAGGATCAGGATGTTGAAGAAGCGGCTACGGTAATGGAAGCAGGCCAGATCCGGCGCCTGCCGATACTCGATCAAGATCGGCAACTGGTGGGTATAGTTTCTCTCGGTGATATTTCGGTTCGGTCGGATGAAAAAACGGCGGCGGCCGAGGCTCTCGAAGCAATCTCAGAGCCGGCGGCGCCGAGACGATGAATGGCACCCGATTCTGCCTCGCCGTGACACTCCCTCAGCAATCGTTCGATGAACCCATCATGTCGAGAGGAATGCCTATGACTATCGATCGGCCCAAGCGTGACAAAAAGCGCGGTGCGGGGCGGGTCCGCACGTCCGGTGACCGGACGCGCGGCGAAACTGTGAAAATAAAGCCTAAGGACGAACACGCCTGTAGAACTAAGAACATCAAACCGCGGCGGGTTTAAGCAATGGCTCGTTCAAGTAAAACAATCGCTCACAAGAAGAAGACGAAGGCTGCCGCAAACAAGTCCGCCGGCCGAGCGCTGTGGAAAGGGTCGATCAATTTCGGCCTGGTGAATATACCGGTAGCGCTCTATCCCGCCGAAACATCAAAATCGCTGGACTTAGATATGCTTGATCGGCGCGATTTCTCGCCGATCAAGTATCAACGCATTAATAAAAAGACCGGCCAGGAAGTTCCCTGGGATCAGATCGTAAAAGGTTACCAGTACCAAAAGGGCGAGTACGTCACTCTTAGTGACGAGGAATTGCGTAGCGCCAACGTCGAGGCAACTCAATCCGTAGATATTGTCGATTTCGTCGCAGCCAATGAGATCAGCCCGGTATATTTCGATAAGCCGTACTACTTGGAACCGCTGAAAAACGGGCGGCGCGCCTATATGCTTCTGCGCGAGGTGTTAATCAAATCCAACAAAGTCGCCATCGCCAGAGTGGTCATTCGCACCCGTGAGCATCTCGCGGCGGTGATTCCGCAGGGCCACGTGCTGATTCTCAACCTGCTCCGCTTTCAGCATGAACTGCGCGATAGCAAAGGCCTGGATATTCCCGTGTCGGACAGCAAAGGGCGGGCAATCAGCGCCAACGAATTGCAGATGGCTGAGCGGTTGATCGAGGCTATGTCGGGCCCCTGGAATCCGGCAAAGTATCGCGACGAGTACCGCGAAGATGTGGAGAATCTGATTGAAAAGAAAATTAAAAGCGGCCGGCCGCGGGCGTTCCCGGCAAATGGTAAAGCCCCGGCGCGCAAAATCGGAGGCAAGGTGGTCGACATTATGAGTTTGCTCCAGCGCAGCGTGGCTCAGGCCCATAAAAAGGACGATGCTCCACGGCGGCGGAAGGCGAGCTGAAGGAGTCCCAGAAATTCACCGATGAATCGAAAGCGAAAACCGACACCAGTTTACACGGACATCAACTTTCGTTTCCATTGTCAATCTGATCTGAAGCTTCTTGAGCAACACGTAAGCGCATAGAATCAAGAGCATTGCCCATCTGTTACGGCGCGACTTGCTCTTTTGAATCATGAAACGCAGTAATCCCAATGCTTCAGCGAGGGCGGATTCCGAACGGGAACCTGATCTGCGCAGCGATCGCCGTAAAGGAAATAAAAAAGCTACCGCGGCGATGATCGAACGCGCGCGAAAATC
>JAJONK010000156.1 GCA_021323355.1 Deltaproteobacteria bacterium | reverse complement strand
ACCTGCAAGCGTGGTTACCATGTACCTCTATCCTGCAGCCAACCTGCGTCTCAGGCCGGTGCTGATGCGCGAGTTGAAGCCCGGTTCCAGGGTGATATCCCACGATTTCGGCATGGGCAGTTGGAAGCCTGATCACGTGGAGCGTCTGCGAGATACAGCCGGGCTCTCCCGAACGATCTATCGGTGGCGCATCGCCGAGCCTTTGG
Organism: Deltaproteobacteria bacterium; assembly: GCA_021323355.1. Classification (GTDB taxonomy): domain Bacteria; phylum Desulfobacterota; class Binatia; order UBA9968; family UBA9968; genus WHTF01. The sequence continues at coordinate 6,188 of JAJONK010000156.1, read as the reverse complement.
GGCGCTGAGCCCATGCTGGCTGTAGAGACGGCTATTGATGGAACGATTTCTGCCTCACGCTGCGTCAACGCGGCTGGCATAGCCAATTGGGATCCGGGCATTGGCTGCGTTCGCGCTTCTCTTAGCCGAACCGAATGCTGCCACTTGTTCATCTGATTCCTGCGCTAAGATCCAAACTACTCCCATGTTCGGATCTCGCGTTCATCTCCGAACAATTGATCGCGGACTTTTTCTATAGACCCCGAGTTGACACTATCGAATGGTATCAGCTACTCTTTAGACTCCCATAAAGCCGACGGTTGTCTCACTAGTAACTGCTTGATTCTCTCGAACATGAGTTGGCTGGCATAACTGTCCTTACGTTTCGGAATTGACGTTCCGATTGCCGCTCAAGCGGGGAAAGCTCTTTTATCATGAGTTACAATGCGTGGTTTCAGTGCATCAACGGCTGTCCGGGCCAGTTTAGTCTGCTCGAGATCATGTATCGCTGTCCCTCGTGCGGCGACTTGCTGGAGGTACGTCACGATATGGCCGCCCTAAAAACCAGGGCGGCGGCGGCATGGATCAAGCTGTTTGATGATCGTTACCGCCAAAATCTGTACCCTTACGGCTCCGGTGTTTGGGCAAAAAAAGAATGGGTCGTACCATTCATCGACAACGAGAACATCGTCTCAACCTTCGAGGGCAACACCAACCTATTTTGGGCGGAGCGTTACGGCAAGCAGCTGCACCTGGAAGACCTCTGGGTCAAGCAATGCGGCAACTCGCATACCGGTTCTTTTAAAGACCTCGGCATGACCGTTCTGGTTTCAGTGGTAAAGCAGATGATGGCCGACGGAATGCCGATTGACGCAGTTGCCTGCGCTTCGACCGGCGATACTTCCGCGGCCTTGGCGGCCTACGGCGCGGCGGCGGGCATTCCCACAGTGGTTTTCCTGCCGCGTAACAAGGTTTCCCCCGCGCAACTAGTTCAACCGCTGGCCAACGGCGCGTTGGTGCTTTCGCTGGACACCGATTTCGATGGCTGCATGGCTGCCGTCCAGCAGGTGACTAAGCATAAACACATCTACCTGGCTAATTCGATGAACAGCCTGCGGATCGAGGGACAAAAGACCATTGCTATCGAAATCGTACAGCAGTGCGACTGGGAAGTGCCCGATTGGGTGGTGCTGCCGGGCGGGAACCTAGGCAACGTCAGCGCGCTCGGCAAAGGATTTTTAATGATGCACGAGCTCGGCCTGATCTCTAAGCTGCCGCGCATTTGTGTCGCGCAGGCGGAGAATGCCAATCCTTTTTACCGCGCCTTCTTGACCAATTTCGAGCGCTTCGAGCCTATCACCGCCAAAGAGACCCTTGCCAGCGCGATTCAGATCGGTAATCCCGTCAGTATTCGCAAGGCGATTGCGACCCTGCAACGTTTCGAGGGCGTGGTCGAACAGGCTTCCGAGTCGGAGCTTGCCGAAGAAACCGCGCGCGCCGACCGCACCGGAATGTTCAACTGTCCGCACACCGGCGTTGCGTTGGCGGCGCTGCGCAAGCTCGTTGAACGCAAAGTGATCCGCTCGCATGAACGGGTGGTGGTCATTTCGACCGCTAACGGACTTAAGTTCGCCGACCAAAAGATTGCTTATCATGCGGGCACTCTCGCCGGAGTCAAACCAGGACATCAGAATCGGCCGTTGGAGTTGAGTGCCGATCCCAAGCAAATTGCCGCCGCGATATCGCACTATGTCGAGCGCATGCGGCTGCTAGATAGCGTTAATGGCTGATCGCGAATCTAAGGACAGCGACAAAGCTGGCACCTTGCCGCTGCAAACCCAGTCTGGGGTGCAGCCCGAGTCGAACCCTGGCGCAGCACCCCGAGGCATCGGCACTATCGCCGTCCATGGCGGTGAGGCGCGGCCGAAGCTCGGCAATGCGCTGGCGACGCCGATCGTGCAGACCGCCACCTACACCTTTGCAAATACCGATGAGCTTCGCGACCATTTTGAGCGACGTATCGAGCGCCAGGAGTACGGCCGTTATGGCAACCCAACGCAACGTATCGCCGAGCAGAAGCTGGCGCAGCTCGAAGGGGCCGAGGATTGCTTGCTGTTTGCCAGCGGTATGGCCGCAATTACAACCACGCTGTTTGCCGTTCTCTCGCACGGATCACATGTGGTTGTCACAGACGACTCTTATCGCCGGACCCGTCAGTTTCTCACGCAGGTGCTGCACCGTTATGGCATCGAAGTCTCGGTGGCTCGAGCCGGCGACTATGAGGCTATAGAAGGAGCGATCCGTCCGACCACGCGCGTGCTCGTAAGCGAATCGCCGACTAATCCGTACAACTACATTGTCGATCTCGAGCGCTTCGGTGAAATCGGCCGTCGTCATCGGATCAAGACGATCATCGATGCGACGTTTGCCACGCCGTTTAACCAGCGGCCGCTCGAGTTCGGCATTGATCTGGTTTTGCATTCCGCGACCAAATACTTGGGCGGCCATAACGATCTCCTCGCCGGCGCGGTGCTTGGATCTGCGGATCTGATTGACGGGATTCGCGGCTTGCAGGCGGTGACCGGAGCCATCGCAGATCCATTTACCGCATACCTGCTTATTCGGGGGCTAAAAACATTTGCTCTGCGGATCGCGCAGCAGAATGCGACGTCGCAAGCTCTCGCCGAATTTCTCCAGTCGCACCCCCGGATTACTGCCGTTTATTATGCCGGCCTCCCGTCGCACCCGCAGCACAACGTCGCGCGCCGGCAGATGCGCGGCTTCGGCGGCGTTGTCTCGTTTGAGGTTGCCGGCGACCTCGATGCGACGTCGCGCGTCGTCGATGCCTGCCGTATCCCGCAGATCGCGCCCTCGTTAGGCGGTGTGGAAAGTCTGATCGAGCAGCCTGCGTTGATGAGCTTCTACGAGCTTACGACGGAAGAGCGCCTGCTCGTCGGCATCAAAGATAATCTGATCCGCTACTCGGTTGGCATCGAAGATTCGGATGATCTTATCGCCGATTTGAACGCGGCCCTCGAACGCCCATGAATCACATCCGCTGATTTCAGATCGTACTTGATCGACTCTCAACTCATGCTCAGGGAGGGGTGATGGCGATATTCGATTCGTTGGTAAACGCGCTAAGGACGCTTGCGATTGGTGATCGGGTAAGGATTACGGTTCGGCCGGAAACCGGAGTTTTTCCAAATCCAGTGGACGGAGAGATCACTGCCAAGGATGACAGCGGCAATCTTTCCTTGAAGTCGCAGCAGGGAGTGATTCAGGTGAGTGCCGGCGACGTTCTATCGATTACTAAACTAAGATTGTGACCGCCGATACTAAAGCGATCGGTTTGCTCTACTTCACCACGAACCTGTTGCAGCATTGGGCCTGCGATCCCGCGTCCCGATAACAGCATTCGGCTATCGTAGAAAAAGATCCGGAGGTGATAGACTGAGCGTAAGTCTATGAACTTCCGTTGGCTCCTTTTTCGGATACCGATGCGCTCAATGTTGGAGGCGCGAACCTTGATTGCGCTGTTCCTAATCGTCGGCGCGATGCTCCTTTTCGCTGAATTCGTCGATCGCGTCGTTGAAGGCGATACCCGCGCTTTTGACGAGAGAGTATTACTGGCTTTCCGTGATCCAAACAACCCTTCTTACCCTATTGGTCCCGCATGGCTCCAGATCATGTTTCGCGACATCACCACACTCGGCGGCTATGCGGTGGTGATGCTGATATTCTTCGCTGTGATCGGTTATCTGGTCATGGACGGTAAACGTGGCGCTGCATTTTGGGTGCTGGCGTCGGTTGGCGGGGGTGCCGTGCTTAGCAATGTGCTTAAGCTCGCTGTAGAGCGGCCGCGGCCTGATCTCGTTGCTCGCCTGGTCGAGGTGAATACCCCAAGTTTCCCAAGCGGCCACGCCACACTTGCGGCCGTGACTTATCTCACATTGGGAGCGCTGCTCTCCCGAGTGGAGGCGCGTCGCCGTGCCAAAATCTACGTCCTTACGGTGGCAGTGGTCCTGACGTTCTTGATCGGCGTAAGCCGCATTTACCTTGGCGTTCACTGGCCAACAGATGTACTGGCGGGCTGGTGCGTTGGTGCCGCTTGGGCGATGTTATGCTGGCGCATAGCGCTTGCGTTGCAGCGAAGCGGGAGGGTTGAAAGCGACGTCTAACTGAAAATCCAGTCGAGCTAAACAGAGTCGGACTTGCGCGACGAGATAAAATTTAGCGATCTTACCCGGGTGGGATCTTGTCAACTAGTTTGCCATTAGTATAAAGCTCATAGCCTTTGAGGCTCAATTCGTATCCACGCGGCGGATGGTCGGATAAGTCAATGACGGTTAAGTCGAGCACCAGAACAGTTTCTCCGCGCGCTGCAATATCGAACGACAGCTTGACCGGCCCGATGGTATTTTTCACCGGTGCGCTACGTTGGTTTTTCTTGAGGAGACCGTCCACCGATTTGATTCTCAGATGGAATGCATCAAATGCTCTGGCATCGATGTCCGCCCGAAATATCTTGGCGCTTTTTTTGCCGACATATTTCGTCAGATCGAGAGAGGCTTGAGAAGGACTAAATTCCTTCCAACTGGTCTGCCAAAATCTCAGTCCCGGTTTGGGGCTGATGGCGATGCTGTCAATGGTTAGGAGCAACCGAGAAAAATCGTCGATTGCCTCGCGGTGATCCTTGATGCGGACTTCGAATGCGCCTTGCTCCGGTTGACCAGCGACACCGGGGGCGACCCAAAGCACCAGCAGAAGAAGGGTGTTAAGGAAACGCGAGTATGTCGTCATTGCGGCCTAGCCTGACGTAGCCGCGCTAAATCCTTCAGGACTTCTTTCTCCTGCCATTTGTCGCCGTAATAATCGACGCGGCGAATCCCTTTTTGATCGATGAGCGTGGTAAGGTTGGTGTGCTGAATTTGGCCATTACCCAGATCTTTGACCGTCACGCCGAAATCTCTCCACACTTGGGCCAGCGCCTCGCGAGTGCCGCTGAGAAAATGCCAGCGCTTAGAGTCCGCATGGAAAGCCTGTGCGTAGGCTTTCATCTTTGTCGGAGTGTCTCGCGCCGGATCGGTGGTGATGGTCAAAAGAAGGTAATCGTCACGATTTTCCTCCTCCAAGATTCGTTGCATGGATGCCAATTTTGCTGTGAACAGAGGACAAACATCAGGACACGTGGTGTAAACAAACGTGACCAAGACAAGTTTCCCGCTGGCAGGGGTGAACTTAAACGGCTTGCCGAATTGATCGATGAGGGCAAAGCTCGGCGCCGGTGTGCTCGACTCCCTGCGGCCTATTTCGCCTTTTTTCGGTGGAATCGGAATATGTGAAAAGACCGGCGTCGACGACAACAGGCCGACGCCGAAAAAAACCGCGGCAATCCACAGGCTAATGCGCGACTTGAAAGTCATAGGTGACATTTAACTCTTTTATTCCTTCGGGAAGGTCGCCGCGCACCATGTAAGTGGTCGAAAACTCCGACTCCTCCCCGGGGCGTAGTTCGACCGGAAGCAGCAAGGCGCAATCGATGATATCCAGATGCCCGCTGAGCTCGTCGGGCTCAATGCGATGAGTGATCCGAGTCGAGATCGTCTGCGCCGTTCGATTCTTGACTCGGTAGGCGATGGTGAAAAGTTCGCTTGGGCGGATTGTTGTGGCTTTGTTGACAGGGACTGCTTCGATGGATTGTGTCGGAGGCACTACCGCGTCATAACTCACCCTGATCCCGGCAGCCCAATCGAGATAAACCCGCCAGCTCGTGCCTTCCTTCACCAAGGTAAATTCTTCCTCACCCTCAATTGTATTTATTTTGCCGGCGCGATTCATCTGATCGAGCGTGGATAAAATGTCGCGCTGCATGGATGATGGCAAAGCATTCAGCCGCTCTTCGTCCCAGTCCAGCAGGATGGCCGACAAGCTATTCGCGTCGGGGTATTTAGCTTCAACTTTGACCCGCATTTGGCCGTTCTGTTCTCTTACGGTTTCCAGCAGCCGCAGTTCGATGAATTGCGCTAGCTTGCGTGTCACGGCAAGCGGAAAACCGCTGAAGGATCCTTTTTCGCGAACGTATACGCGCTCGGCTTTGAGCTGCCGATCGCCAAGGGATATGTACCGATAGGCTTTCTTGAAATCCCGCGCGTAAGAATTCTTGAGATAAGCCTCGACGGTGTTGAACGGCTCTGTCTGGACGTTGT
>JAJONK010000613.1 GCA_021323355.1 Deltaproteobacteria bacterium | reverse complement strand
TTTAACCACCCTAAGCCCGACGGGAATTCCCAGCCGCATCGGTATGGAGACACTCGTCAAGGCGGTACAGTCACAGGGCCGCCACGGCGAGCGCAAAGTAGCGTTTAATGAGATCGCCGACGACCGGCTCGCAACCGAAGTGGCAAAAGAGCTCGGTTACAAGATCCCATAACTTGCCGAACACGGGCGTGCGTCGAAGGTAGCGGGATGGGTTTTGCGCGAATACATTCTTCTAATATCCGTTGTTCGCCTGAGGTGAAGGAAAGGCGCCTGGAGAGTCGATGAAGCGAAAGAAAATTTTGCGGCTGTACTCGTTGACGTGCGTGGGTTGGATCATGGCATTCGGACTGATCGTCGTGTTGTCACAGGACGCTGCCAGCCAGGACCGCCGCGTCAAAGTTCGGATTTCCAATGCCGGATTCACGATTACGGCACTTGCGATCGCGCAAGGCGATATCGATTATGTTGCCGGTGTCGGACCCGCTTCGGTTGCGGCGACTCTTACCGGTTTGCCATCGCGCGCGATTTGGTTTTCTTCGGACAGGGTATCGTATTGGCTGCAGTCTGCGCCGCAGTATAAGACGATCCAGGAACTCAAAAGCAAAAAGATTGCGATATCGGGAGGAGTGGGCGGCACAAACCATGTGGCACTGTCAATTGCCTTGGAGAAGTCAGCCGTTAATCCAAAAGACTACGTAATGGTCGGCATACCGGGACAACAGCTCCAAGTTCTTTATTCGATGGAATCCGGTTTTGTCGAGGCCGCGTTGCTGTCGCCACCGCATACGTTCAGCGCCGCGAGAAAAGGCTTCAACAAACTTTTGGATGTCGGTGCCATGGTAGAAATGCCTGGAGGCGGCTTGACCACGCTGATTAAAACCATTCAATCCAGGCCGGCTGAGGTGAAGCGAGTCATCCATGCTCTGCAGTTGGCCAAGGACGAGGTACGCAAGTCCAAGCCGAAGACGGTGGAGTTGATCATTCGTCTTTTGAAAATGGACAAAGAAACCGCCTCGGAAACCTACGATGCGTTTCAGGCTACGCTTAACCCGACCGGTATCCCCAATCGAGCGGGTATGGACAATCTGGTGCGCTCGCTCCAAGCCCAAGGGCGGTTCACCGATCGGAGAGTTGCTTTAAACGACGTCGCGGATGAACGACTCGCAACCGAAGTAGCCAAAGAATTGGGATACAAATTGCCGTAACGCCATGGAAATCTTATCGACTGATATTCTTGTCGTCGGTGCCGGATTAGCCGGTTTCACGGCCGCCGTTCGCGCCGCTGAGAAAGGCGCAAAAGTCATCTTGACCGATAAAAGCAATGGCCCGTTCGGCGATGGCAATATTCTGATGGCTTCCGGGAGTTTGCGCGCAGGCGGCAAGAGTCCGCGGACGAGTTCGAGGGAATTGTACGAATCTGTCATGTCAGAAGGCGTCGGTTACCCCGACCTTGTCAAAGCCTGGTCGCTGACCTGCGGCCGCGCGCTCGACTGGTTGATTAGCAGCGGGGTTAAAGTCAATGAAAGCGCCGCCGGCAGAGTTTGGCTGGATCAAGCGGGGGAGGTCTCGCTCGCGCCGGTTTACAAGAAAGATGTCGGCACGCGCGCGCTCGCGAGTCTCAAAAAACGTCTGAACCAACTTGGCGGAAGCTACGTAAGCGGCGTCAAAGGAGAAAAATTGATCTATGAAAGTGATCGGATCTGCGGCGTTATCGGCACACGGGCGGGCGAACAGATCGAACTGCGGGCTGGCGCAACCGTGCTCTGTACAGGCGGCTTCAGCGCTAATAAGGAACTGGTGAAGAAATACATCGGCCCTCACGCCGATGAATGTAAGCTGCGGGGCTCCAAGCAATGCACGGGCGACGGCTTGCGCATGGCAATCGAAGTTGGCGCTAAGGCGGTCAATCTCAAATATTTTTACGGCCATTTGTTGTCGCGAAAGCCTTACCCCCGTTTGGACTCGTTCGTCGATGAAGGAATTCTCATTCACCGCGACGGTCAACGCGTTATCGATGAGGGATGGGGCGATGTCGCGCTGGCAAATGAGTTGGCGCGAGTGGATGACGTGACTGGAAAGGTTCTCATCTTCGATCAGCAAAGCTGGCACGCGGGAAAAGCCGATGCCTTTTCGAATTCAGTGAATACGCCCGCGCCGAATCCCTGGCTTCTCGATAAAGAGGGTGAGATTTACAAGCATTCATCGATCGAGGGATTGGCGAAAATCCTCGGTGTCGATGATCAGCGACTTGCTAGGACGCTCGACGATTATAATCGCGCCATCGGTTCGAATAACCTCAGCGCGTTAAATATCCCGCGCACCGGCACGCCGAGACCGCTGCGCGCGCCATTCTATGCTTTGCGAGTCGTTCCCGGGATTACTTTCACCATGGGCGGTATCCTGGTGAATGGACGCGCCGAAGTTTTGAACGAAGACGAGAAGCCGATTCACGGCCTCTACGCTGCCGGGGACGCCATAGGCGGGCTGATGGGCGGCTATCGCGG
>JAJONK010000155.1 GCA_021323355.1 Deltaproteobacteria bacterium | reverse complement strand
CCCTCGTAAAGATCGGAGCTGCCGGTGAAGCGGAAGGCAAACTCACCCAGCGTCTGATCCTGGCCGCGCCAATAATCGCGCACGCAGTCGCGGTACTTGCCGTTCCATTCCAGCCACAAGGGCGGAAAGTTTCCCACCTGGTAACCGCCTTCGCCAACATCCCACGGTTCGGCGATAAGCTTGGTTTGGCTGATAACGGGATCCTGTTGAATGATGTCAAAGAAAGCCGAAAGCCGGTCGACGTCGTGGAGGCCCCGCGCCAAGGTGGACGCCAGATCGAACCGAAACCCGTCAACATGCATTTCGAGCACCCAATAGCGCAACGAATCCATGATCAGCTGCAGCACGTGCGGGTGGCGCATGTTTAGAGTATTGCCGGTTCCGGTGTAATCCATATAGAAACGGCGATCGTCAATCATCAGGCGGTAATAGGCCGCGTTGTCGAGTCCTTTAAAAGATATCGTCGGCCCCAGATGATTGCCCTCAGCGGTATGGTTGTAAACCACATCGAGAATCACCTCGATGCCGGCTTCGTGAAGCGACTTGACCATCTGTTTGAACTCCTGAACCTGCTGGCCGGTTTGACCGCTCGAGGAGTATTCATTGTGCGGCGCCAAGAAACCGATGGAATTGTACCCCCAGTAGTTGCGCAAGCCGCGCTCGAGAAGATGCGAATCGTGAACAAACTGATGGACGGGCATGAGTTCCACTGCGGTAATGCCGAGACGCGTTAGATAATCGATCGCTTTGGGGTGACTAAGGGCGGCATAGCTTCCCCGCAATTCCTCCGGAATTTCCTCGAGCTTTTTTGAAAAACCTTTGACGTGCATTTCGTAAATGATTGTCTCGCTCCACCGGGTACGAGGATGGCGGTCGTTGCCCCAATCAAAAAAAGGATTGATCACCACGGATTTGGGCATGAAGGGAGCGCTGTCAGCTTCGTTGAGAGGGCCATCGGGATCATCGAAGCGGTACGAGAACACTGCTTCATTCCAATTCACTTGGCCTTCAACTGCCCGCGCATAGGGATCGAGCAACAGTTTCGCCGGACTACAGCGAATGCCGTCTCCCGGAGCCCAGGGTCCATGAACGCGGAAGCCGTAACGTTGACCAGGAACAATGTTAGGCAGGTAGCCGTGCCAGCAAAGACTCGTTGTCTCGGGAAGGTCGCAACGTGTCTCATTCCCCTGTTCATCGAACAAACAGAGCTCGACTCGTTCGGCTACCTCGGAGAAAACTGAAAAATTAGTACCGGCGCCGTCATACGACGCGCCGAGAGGATAATTATTCCCCGGCCAAACCTTCATTACACAACTCCCACGCGATGCTTTCGAATGATCAGCCGGCGAGTGGAGCGTGTCTCGATGTCATTCAATCGGCGATATTTCGATGTGTCTGTTGGATTCTATGCTGGTTGAACATCGTGGTTCAGCAAAACGAATGCCACCAGCGTGGCGGGCCCACGCTGCATCGCAGTTGAGCAACTGAGATCACGTCGATTGCGCTAGAAACGGCGGGCGAATGTCTTTGTCATTCGCGACCTCCAGTCGATTGATCGACTGCTAGTGCCTTGCACGACATTGGGACGCGTTTTTATTTTCATCTAGGCTCAACCGATTAATGTGCGAATCTGGAACATCCGTTATTCATACCCTATCCCACGAACGCTACACGTCGCATTTCAGAAGGAAGCACGCATGATCCGACGCAGCGGCCACTTGAGAGACGCCTCTGCCGAAGACAGCTGCGGGTTCGTGCCTGAAGTTGGTTTCGTAAAGACATAAGAAAGTTCAGGCAACTGGATCGAAAGCAACTTTCGAACTTCATGCGAGAGACTGGGCGTGATTCTTGCACAATGGACGGACTGATGATCGTAGGCCTTTAACAAACTGCCTGAGTTCCTTGTCGGATTGCCCGCCGAGATAAAGTGACGGCGCTGCAGAATCTTTTGCTTGGTCAGGCTGATATCTCTGAAGCAGGAATCATTGAGGAGCATCGCCCGCTCTCCAACCTATGATCCTATACCTTCGTAAATTGCGTTTGCGATCATAGGAGCTGCTTTCTGCTCTAGCGCTACCGTTGAGCAAACAAGCCCGGGAAATTATGCGTCCGCCTCGAACCAGCGGATCCAGCAATCATCGTGGGGAATTTCATGAGCGTAAAAGCGCACCGCGGCTTCTCTATATTATTGCAAGAACAAGCTTTGTCGAGCAACAAAAGGATACGATGAATGCAGAGTAACCAAGCCGAACACATCAACCACGCGCGCTCGAGGTATGCCGCAATGGAGAAGCGAATATTGCCAGCAGAGTACGGAGAAGCGGAAGAGAGCTTTGCCGAACTCATAAAATCGAAGTGCCTGGACCACTACGTCACAGACCGCCCTGCGCCCGTTCGGCTATTCGAAGCCACAGTTGAGAAAGCACTAAGCTCGATCTATTCGGCCGGTGATAAGGCTGTTAAGTCTCATTCGAGCCAAGCTGACGACAGCGCCCGGCTGTTCTTGCAGCGAGTACTTTATCGGATCAATCGTCTCAAACTTTTCTGGTATGACGATCTCCAGGACTACGATAATGAACGTTCCGCCTATCTGCATCGGCTGCGAGATAGGATCGAGCAGGCCTGGCAAGCATGGGAACTGTCGTTCTTGGATGTTGCCGCGCTCGGCGGTGAGAACGTAGGTGAGGCGCTGCTGCGCCGCGCGGCATACGATGTCTCACCCCCGCCGTCCACGACCGGCCTCTATTTTCGAGATCACGTGGGCCAGGTCGGTTATCGGCGCCTCCTAGCCATCGCATCTCTGGATGGCTTGGTCGAAGCGAGCCAGCTGTCGCGCACCCTTGGCGGAGTTTCAAACCACATACACTCAATGCTGACGCGCGTCCTGGTCGAGGAGTACGGCGGCGGGAAGCTCAATCGTAAGCATTCCACTTTTTTTTCTGCGATGCTAAGCGAGCTCGAGATGCGCACAGAACCGGAAGCCTATTTCGACCTGGTTCCGTGGGAGGTGCTCGCGGCCATCAACCACAGCTTCTTGCTCTCAGAACGCAAACGGTTTTACTTACGCTACGTGGGCGGGTTGCTCTACACCGAAATCTCCGTGCCTGCTGCGTTCGATAATTATCGCGCGGCGGCCGAGCGGCTCGTTTTGCCAAAGGCCGCTCGCGGCTACTGGGAACTGCATATCAGAGAAGATAAGCGGCACGGACAGTGGATGCTTTACGACATAGCGTTGCCGCTGGCGGCGAGATATCCGGCGGAAGCCTGGGAGATCACGCTCGGTTATGATCAACAGAAGTTGATCAGCGAGCGTTCCGGCGCAAGCGTCGCTCGATCCGTGCGGGCCGCGGAGGTCGAAGCGGCGCATCAACGAACTCTGCGCCAGAGTGCGGCATGAGCCACGCTAATTCCGGCGCCTTTCGTTGCACGTATATCCTGCCGATCCGTCGGATACACGTGCTGCACCGGGAGGTTGATGAGTTGGCGGAATACTTCCGCAAGCTTGCGCGTGAAGGCTGCGAAGTTCTCATTGTGGACGGCTCCTCTCCTGAGATCTTCGCACATCACGACCACGCCTGGCGTAAGCTGTGCCGCCACGTTCCAGTCGATCGAAGGTACACTTATCTCAATGGGAAAGTGAATGGGGTCCACACCGGCGTTGATCTTGCCAGCTGCGAAAGCATTATTCTCGCCGATGACGACATCCGTTATTCGTCCGAAGATATCCGGCGCGCGTGTGAGCTGCTTAAGCGGCACGATATGGTACGGCCGCAGAATTATCTCGCGCCGCTACCATGGTGGGCGCGAGCGGAGGCGGCGCGGATGCTGATCAATCGAGGCGTTCTACGATCCGGAGATTACCCCGGCACTTGCGCGTTTCGCCGCTCGGTGTGTCTGCGCTTCGGCCACTACGACGGGGACGTCTTGTTCGACAATGAAGAAATCGTGCGCCACTTCATCTTAAATGGAGGCGATGTCTGCTACACACCCGATTTTTTTATTCTGAAGCGACCTCCAACATTGCGCAAATGGCTCGAGCAACGTCCGCGTCAAGCCTACGAAGACTTCGATATGCGCACGAAAACGATCCTGTTCATGTCTCTGCTACCCTCGGCAATCGCACTAGCATTGTTGAGTGGCGCCCGTGCTGCGCTGGCGTTTCTCCTCGTCGTATCAATCTGCGCGGCGGTCATTGCCGGCCGTGGCCTGTTGCGGGATCAAGCGTATCATTTTTTTCCTGCTCATGTGATCCTCTATGCGCCGCTCTGGCTATTGGAGCGTTCACTGAGCGTATACTGGGCGCTGTACTGGCGATTGGTTCACGGCGGCTACCCGTTCGGTGAGCAATTGCTGTCCAAGGGAACTGGGCGAGCATGGAGCGCGGCTCGCGCGTGTATGCGAAAGTCGCACGCTTTGACGGGTCCATCGCACCAGGGCGTAACCCAGTCGCGTGATTAAGATTAACGGAGAGAAGGATGCTCGACAGCAAAGACGTGCAACGCTGGCCCGAACTCGGAGACATGCCGGCAGAGGAGTTCCGCGAAACTCTGCATCGAGTTGCAGATTGGGTGGTAGACTATCGTGAGAGCATCGAAGAGCTGAGAATTTCGCCAGACATTGCGCCTGGCGAGATCAGCGCCCGGCTGCCGCAAGTTCCGCCCGAGGCTCCCGAACGGTTCAGTGATATCTTTCGCGACTTTCAAAAATCGATCATTCCTGGCGTCGTGCACTGGGGACATCCTGCGTTCTTCGGCTATTTTGGCTCGACGACAACGGCTACGGGAATTCTGGGCGAAATGCTGATGGGAGCACTCAATGTCAGTGCGATGACGTGGCGCACCTCGCCTTCCGCAACCGAACTTGAAACCTTGGTGCTCGACTGGCTGCGCCAGATGCTTGGCCTTCCCATGGACTATACAGGTGTCGTTTACGACACCGCTTCAGTAGCTGTAATGCATGCCTTGGCGGCGGCGCGTGAGAATCTCGGTCTCAATGCCCGCGCGCACGGTTTGTGCGGGCGGCCCGAAGTTCCTGGCTTGCGGATTTATGCCTCAGATCAGGCGCACAGCTCAGTTGAGAAAGCGGCTATCACCCTTGGCATCGGCGAACAAAATGTGCGCCGAGTGCCATGCGAGACGACCTATCGCATGGACGTCTCTACGCTCCGCAGCGTCATCGACACGGACTTGCGCGCCGGCCTGCTGCCGATGGCAGTCATTGCCACCGTCGGCACAACTTCGACAACCAGCGTCGATCCGGTGGATGAAATTGCCGCGCTATGTGACGAGCACCGGTTATGGCTGCATGTTGACGCGGCGTATGGTGGAGCGATGGCTCTCTTGCCGGAAGGTCGTTCCGTGATGAAGGGAGTCGAGGCGGCTGACTCCATTGTAGTCAATCCGCATAAATGGTTATTCGTCCCGCTCGACTTCAGCGCGCTTTACCTCAGAAGGCCGGAGCTCCTGCGCGCAACCTTCTCGCTCGTCCCCGAGTACCTGCGCGGCGATGCCGAACAGGCCGAGCGCAACTATATGGACTACGGCATACAACTTGGTCGCCGCTTTCGCGCTCTCAAGGCGTGGATGGTTATCCGCAGCTTCGGAACCGAAGGGCTTGCCGCTCGGATTCGGGAGCACATTCGCCTGGCGCGCTTGTTTGCATCCTGGCTCGATGCCGATCCGGAGTTCGAGCTGCTAGCGCCGGTGACAATGGCTGTGGTCTGCTTCCGCATAGCGCCCCATGGGCTTGGAACTAGACAGGCGGTGAACCAAGAGCTTAACGCTTTTAATCGACGGCTCGTCGAAGCAGTCAATCGCACCGGCGAAGCCTATCTGACCTACACCACATTAAATGGCCATACTGCAATGCGGCTAGCGGTCGGCAACATCTTAACCACTGAGCGTCATCTCGCGAAGGCTTTTGATCTGATCAGGCGTGAGACCGCTCGGATTGGCGCAGCTCGTTAACGCCGTTCTCGCTTCGTAGTAGAGCGACAATTCCCGCTTGGCATGCCCCTGCCTTATTAAGGACAACGTTCAATGAATTCACTAGCACAGGCTAAATTGACGGCCGTGCGCGTTTCTCGAGTACTCACGCCGAGAGAACGCTCCGTCCACTCACTGGCGCTACCGTCACACTTTTTACCGGCCCAACATCGTGCCAGCGGTCAAGTATCCTGGAAGGTAACCGCCTTGTGCAGACGAGGCGCGTGCTGTAAATCAACTGAGGCTCGACGACCTCGCGGCAAAAATGCGTATGTCTGGTTTTTAAGAACCTCTGAGAAGGACCACTGATTGAGCACTTTCAACAAAACGTCCGGCGCAAGACGTCTGAAGCCGCGAGGTAGTCTTGCGCGGGCTAGTGCCGTCCGCGGCGACAAATTGCCGTCGGTACTAATTCTTCCA
>JAJONK010000154.1 GCA_021323355.1 Deltaproteobacteria bacterium | reverse complement strand
GTGTCGTTCGGCCCCCCACATCCGCTGGCGAAGTTCGTCGTGTTCCTCGTCAAGGACAAGGGGGCTCCGGTGCTAGTGCCAGTGAAGTGAGAGGAGATCCGGTGGAACCGCGGATTTTCGACGAGCGTAGATGAAATAAAATCCGAGTAAAAGTGAACTTGAACACTCGTGCGAATTACGGGCGAACTACAGAAGGAGAGCGCATATGAAGATCGTAGTCATAGGCGGAAGCGGGTTGATTGGGACAAAACTCGTGAAGCTGCTTCGTGAAAGAGGTGATGAGGCGCTGCCGGCATCACCCTCTTCGGGCGTCAACACCATCACGGGCGATGGGCTGGCTCAAGCGGTTGCCGGGGCTCAAGTTGTTGTCGATGTGTCGAACTCGCCTTCCTGGGAGGATAAGGCAGTTTTGGAGTTCTTCGAAACGTCGACTCGGAATGTCCTGGCCGCAGAAGCTGCCGCTGAAGTAGGACATCACGTTGCGCTGTCGGTCGTCGGCACCGAGCGCCTTCTCCAGAGTGGCTTTTTCCGTGCGAAGATGGCCCAAGAGGAACTGATCCAGGCTTCCAACATTCCATATACAATCGTTCGCTCGACGCAGTTCTTCGAGTTCGTTGACGGCATCGCCCAATCGGCCACCGATGGGCAAACGGTTCGCTTGTCGCGTGCCCATATTCAGCCCATCGTATCGGATGACGTTGCTGCTGCGCTGGCCGAAGTCACGCTCGGGGCGCCAGTGAACGGAATGATCGAGATAGCCGGTCCAGAACGGCTAGGCCTCGACGAACTGGTCCGGCGGTTCTTGCGCGCCAAGCACGACGCCCGTCAGGTAGTCACAGACGTCCATGCTCGCTACTTCGGCATAGACGTGAACGATCAATCCCTCACGCCGGGGGACAACCCGCGCATCGGCCCGACGCGTTTCGACGACTGGCTCAGCCGCTCCGCAGCTCCAAGGTAAGTTAGCCAGGCGGGGTCGACGCGCAGATGAACTAGCTCGCCGGAGCGGCGATGAACTGCCCGTCACCCTGCCTTGGTTTGGTATGGTTTCGTCCGTTGACCTGATCCGACCGGACTGGCGCTTTGGCCTGTGGGCTGGAGACAACTCGTCCGATTGGAACCGGTTAGCCGTGAATCAGAAGGATTAAGTCAACAACTCACGCCTGACCGTGTTGCACCGGACGTTTGCCTCGGATTTTCCGCACGAAATCGCGATGGAAGACGCATTGCACGAGATCAATGAAGTTCTCGAACGGAAAGGATATTAACGATAAGCACAAAGCCATAATACTCGGAGAAAACGCCAAGAGATTCTATAACCTCTAGTGTGAGATTCTCCTTGTTGCACTGAAGATGCGAGCGGAGTGATTGAGAAACCGTCGTCAGGCGACCAAGTAATTCTGTTGTCGCAACGCAAGACCTGACTCCACATGAGCCGTGCTCCTATTCGCCAGGCGCCGATCTTTACGACTTGTGCGACGGGCAAACGCTTTCCGTCAGCCGCGCGCGAGCGCTTCCTGAATCTTGTCCGCGGGCACCGCGATGTTCACGCCGGCACGCTCCTCCTGCAGCAGCATGAAGATGCGCGAATCGCGCTCGGCCCAACCACGGTTGAGCGCTTCGGTCAGCTCCCCATGAACGAGCGAGGCGATGCGCAGCGGGACATTTAACTCGCGACCTAGTTCGGTCGCGAGCGTGATGTCTTTGTGAGCGAGTTTCAGGGCAAACGCGGCGGGATCGAATTGGCCGGGCAAAAACTGGTCGGCGAGTCGATCGAAGGTTCGACTGCGGCCGAACGCCCCTTGACGGATCGCTTGCCACAGTGCGAGAGGTTCGACTCCGGCTTTGACGCCGAGAGTAAACACTTCGGCGAGCGCGGCAAGGATCGCGTAGCCCGCGGTGTTGTGTACGAGCTTCGCCACCGTGCCGGCACCAATAGGCCCAACGTACGTCGCCTGATCTCCAATCGCGTCGAGCACTGGCTTGTAACGGTTGAACACGGTCTCGTCGCCGCTGACCCACAGCGCCAGCTTACCGCTCCTGGCGCCGGCCGGACCGCCGCTTACCGGGGAATCGAGCATCGCCACATCTTTTGCGTTGAAGAGGTCGTGCAGGCGCCGCACCACTGTCGGCGAGTTGGTCGAGAGGTCGAACCACGCCGTTTCGCGACGCATGCCGACGAGCAATCCATCCGCCGCAAGCGCCACCTGTTCGACTTCGCGGGGCCCCGGCAGCGACGTGAAGACGACGTCGGCTGCCTCGGCCACCTTGCGCACCGAATCGGCCCACGACGCGCCGGCCTGCAAATGCGGCGCGCCCGCCTCGCGCCGGATGTCGTGGACAACCATGTCGTAGCCTGCCGCGCGCAAGTTGAGCGCCATGCTGGAACCCATGGTTCCGAGGCCAATGAAACCCACTCTCATAGATACCTCCTCGCAACATGGATCCAGAATTTTGCAGCGAACATGGGGATTGCCCTCCCTGCACACAGAGAAAAAGAAAGCATGCCGATGGATCTGCGCAATTCGCTCTACCAATTAACGCAGCCACTTCTAACACACCGATCGTTGCCCCATCAATCAATCAATCAATAAAAACGTATCCCTTTCTCCCTACCGCGCAATCAGGATTGAAAGGCTATGATTGCTCGGCGCTTCGAGGCCGCCAAGGAATTGGCGTAGAAGAGATGGCGAGTACGGCGAGCTGCGTTGCGAGAAGCCCATCATCGATTACTTCCGCAGCGACAGATTTTTCGTCGGCTGCGAGGGAAACGAAAGCGCGTTGTCCTACGTCATCGATAGGATCGGTCCGAAGGCTGCGTGTTTGCGTCGGACTTTCCGCACGAAATCGCGATGGAAGACCCATTGCATGAGATCAACGAAATCCTCGAACGGAAGATATCAACGATAAGCACAAAGACAGGATACTCGGAGAAAACGCCAAGAGATTCTACAACCTCTAGTGTGAGATTCTTTCTGTTGCTCTGAAGATGCGAGTGGACTGATTAAGAAAGAGTTGTCTGGCGATCAAGTAATTCTGTTGTCGCACGCAAGACCTGACGGCTCTGACCCTTGCGATCAAAGCGCTGCAAGGAGAGTGCAGCCGCGCCGCCATGGTGCGAGACACCTTGGCCGACATGCAGTGTGCGCGGGCTGCCGGTGTTACCGCCATCGCGGTGAGTTACGGCTACAGCGATCTTTCCGTTTTCGAGCTCGGCGCCGATACCGTCATTGACGACTTCGTCGAGCTTGCCTCGGTTCTCCGCGTCTGAGTTACATCAACCGTCAACAAAAGATTTGACCCTTTTTACTTACGACTGGAACGAAGCGAATGGTTCGACACTCTCACCATGCACGGCCTATTTCTCCGCTCATCCTGAGCTCGTCGAAGGATGGAACGACTGGAACCATTGGAACCATTCTTAACGGCTTGAACGGTTTGAACTATTTAAACGGATTGAACGCCAATTAATAAACTAAGCCGTCATCAGCTTGCCGATCTGCCTCGCATCGTCGAGTTTTTCGAGATTGAGCAGCGTGTCGCGCAGCCTTTCGACCCGGGAGCTCGAGAGAACCCGGGACGCGAGTAGAGCGAATTTTTGTACGACCTCGTCCTCGGTCATCGGATGCTTGTCGCTTCCCTTGGCGTGAAGCACTTTCTCGCGGTAGCTGTTGCCATTGCGCAGTTCCACTTCCAATTCCACTCCGTGGCGGCCCTCGTCGCCCAGAGCATCGAATTCGGCGTCTTCGACCACATCAATTTTTTTCGTCGTTGCGAGCACATCCTGGCGGCGAATGGATTTTGCCGTAACCTGATCGACGAAGAAGTCGCGGTCGTGCAACAGCACGGCGACACAGAATGGAAGGTTCATTTGCGCCGTGGTCATGCTCTTCGGCTCGTAGGGCCAGCCGACGTGGAGTTTCGTCGCGCGCGTGGTGCGAATCCGCAGCTTCGCGACATTTTCCGCGCTGACTTCCGGGTGATCGCGAAGTATTTTTTTGAGCGCGTCGATGGACGTATGATTGCTGCCGCAGCTGGGATAAGGCTTGAAACCGACGTTCAGGGTCTCGAACCGTTCCCCCAATCGGTCGGTGAGGTGGAAGAGATTCGGCTTATCGATGAACGTGGAGCAGAAACCACCGTACGGCGCTTCCAAAACGTCTTCGATCCCGGTGAAGCCCTTCTGCGCAAGCAACGCGCCGTAGACTCCCGCCTGAGCCGAGCGCCCGGGATGCATCCGTTTCACCATCGACGCATGTTGGGCGGCCATCAGACCCGCAGCCTGCGTGCCGGCGATGCCCAGCGCATGGACCGTCTTTGCCGGATTCAAGCGCAACATCTTGGCAGCCGCCGCTCCCGCCGCAAAAGTTCCCGACGTTGCGCTGGGGTGAAAGCCGCGGCGCAGCTGCGCCGCCCCGCCCGTCATGCCGACCCGGCAACCGACTTCATAGCCCAGCGCAACTGCGGTGAGAAATCGCTTGCCGTCGACGTTGCCGACGTGGCGGACCAGCGCGTCGGTCGCCGGTATCGCTTCCGATCCCGGGTGAATCACGCCAACGCGGTGCAAATCGTCCATCTCGAAGCTGTGAATCAACGTACCATTGGCGAGCGGCGCGCTGGTACTCGGAACTTCGCTGCCGTCGCCCCAGATGAGCGCGCCTTTGCCTTTGCCGAGTTCCTTCGTAAACGAAGTGATTATTTTCCCCCACGGAAGCGTCGAACCGAACAGCGCGCAGCCGAGCGAGTCAAGGAGACAAAACTTGATGTGCGAAACGACCTCGGGCGGGATGTTCTTATAGGAAAATCCGGCAACGAATTCCGCCAGCGCCCTCGTCGGCGAGCCATTGGCGGCGGTTTCCAGAGGTTGTGCTTTCGCCATAAAATCTCCTTGACGCGAACAAACTTCTATGGCTTCGTATCAGGCCGGTGAAAGAACGCCGGGCCCCGCATCGATCTCCACGGCGCGATCATTACGACTGTCAGCTTTTTCATACGACCAGCCGCGGTTGTCAAGCGCCGAATCCGACGGGAGCATCTATGAAAAAAAACAGAATCGCTGGCCCTTGTTCATTGATCCTGACGCTTCTGACTCTGGCACTTGGCGGCTCGCTCTGCTTTGCGCAGAGCACGGCGACGCTTAGGCCCTACGACGGCCTCAAGGGCAAAGAACGCGAACAGAAGCTCATCGAAGGCGCCAAAAAAGAAGGCAAAGTCGTCGTTTATAGTTTTACCGCCGTCGACCAGCTGAAGCCTCTGCTCGATGAGTTTCAAAAGAAGTATCCGTTCATCACTCCGGAACACTACCGCGCCAACGCTTCCGGCGTCTTCAACAAGTTCGCGACCGAATCGCGCGCGGGGCAGACGCTCGCCGACGTCATCGATATTTCCGCCGGCGAGACGCACACGTTGTGGCAGATGGGACTGATCGATCCCTATCTCTCGGCCAGTCGGGAGGGCATTCCCAAAGACTTCATGGACGAGAAGGGATTTTGGACCGCGCATTATCACTTCGTCATCGCGCTTGGCTTCAATACCAAGCATATCAAACCTGCGGAAGCGCCGAAGAGCTACGAGGAGTTGCTCAATCCAAAATGGAAAGGGCGTTTTTCGCTGGATCCGGCGGATCAAGACCTGTTCGGCGCCCTGTTGCTTCATTGGGGAAAGGAAAAGACGCTAAATTATTTCAAAGGCCTCGCCAAGCTCGAACCGAGAATGGTGTCGGGCCACACGCAGCAAGCGAACCTCATCGGCGCCGGAGAAATCCAAATGGCGCCATGGCTCTACGGTTACCGGCCGCTGCAGCTCAAAGATGAAGGCGCGCCGGTCGAAACGTTGCTCTTCGATCCGGTCTTGTCGAACCCCGCATATCTTCTCCTGACAAAAAATTCTTCCCGCCCTCATGCCGCTGCCCTGCTGATCGACTGGGCGCTGGCGGCCGACGGCGGAATGAAATTTTTCGCCGAAAAATTCGGCCGCACGCCGACGCGAACGGGGCTGAAGGAGCGCTTTCCCATGCTTCGAGTGAACAGCTATCTGGTGGTCAAGCCCGAGATCGTCGGCCCGAACTTCAAAGACTTTACCAACCTGTACAACGAGATCTTCGGGATCGGAAAGTAAACAGCGGTTGATCACTGCCAATCCGAACCGTACCGTTGGGATTCCCATGGTCATCGATAGGCTGGAAACGCGAACGCGAGTACGGCGAACTGCGTTGCGAGAAGCCATCATCGATTACTTTCGTAGCGACAGATTTTTTGTCGGTTGCGAAGGAAACGCACAGGCGCTGTCCTACGTCATCGACCGGATCGGTCCGCACGGGTGTGTTCGTGTCGGATTTTCCGCACGAAATCGCGATGGAAGACGCATTGCACGAGATCAATGAAACTCTCGAACGGAAAGATATTAACGATAAGCACAAAGCCATGAT
>JAJONK010000153.1 GCA_021323355.1 Deltaproteobacteria bacterium | reverse complement strand
CCTAATGCATGGTCCACCCGGGCGAAGTATTCTTCCAAGTGCCGGCCGATTTCCGCCGAAGATTGCAGGCTCGGCAATACGTCGACAAAGCGGAACAAAGCAGTGCGCAGCGAATTATCTTCCAGCGACCAATCGATCATTCGACCCAACAGATCGCGGGCTTCGAAGATGGACGGCTTGTGCTCTGCGGCCTTCCGATAAAGTGATCGGGCCAGTGTCTGAACCGCTTGCTCGGTGGTGTTCGGTCGGGTTGTCATCTCATTTGTAAATGATAGCTGAATGGCGGGCGATCAAGTGATCGCCGCTGTTTGTGTTTCTGTAGAACATCATAATACGATCGCGGCCAGCGGTGAAAGTCAGCTCGCCGATCGCGTGTTTTTTCTGCGCCAACGAAGTAAGAACGTATGGCGTGAGCACCGTAGAATAGATGGACGAATGAAACATTCTATGAACGAGCCTGCCCAACCACCGTCTTCAACCATCACCGGCGCCGAAGCCGTGGTTGAGATGCTGCAAGCCCACGAAGTCGAATTGATCTTCGGCCTATGCGGCGATACCAGTTTGCCGTTTTACGACGCGCTCGCGCGCCTGCCGCATGGCATGCGTCACATCCTCGCACGTGACGAGCGCTCCGCCGCCTACATGGCGGACGGCTACGCGCGCATATCGGGCAAAGTCGGCGTATGCGAGGGCCCGAGCGGCGGCGGCGTGACGTACATCGTTCCGGGGCTAGCCGAAGCCAACGAATCTTCCGTGCCGCTGCTCTGCATCAACTCGGATATTTCCGTTGTCGCGCGCGGTCGCTACACCTTGACGGCACTTGACCAAGGCGCGCTCATGCGCCCGGTGACGAAGTGGAACAAAGTTCTCGATCGCGCCGGAGACATACCTGCGGTTTTCCGACAGGCGTTCCGGGAAATCACCACCGGCCGCCCCGGTGCGGCGCATATCGCTCTCCCCTTCGACGTGCAGAACAGTTTCGTGAATCGCACCGAGGTTTGGGGCGAGGCAAAGTTCGGCAGCTATCCGGCCCAACGCACTGCACCCGACATGAATTCGGTCGAGCACGCCGCTCAGCTGCTGCGCGCGGCGGCCCGGCCGGTTTTTATTTGCGGCGGCGGTGTCGTCGTCTCCGCAGCGGAATCGGAACTGCTTGTGCTCGCCGAACGGATCTCGGCTCCGGTAGCTACGACCATCAGCGGCAAGGGATCCATCGACGAACATCATCCCCTTGCCGCCGGCGTAGTCGGCTCCAACGGCGGGACGCCCGAAACCCGTTCCATCGTCGATCAAGCCGACCTAATCGTTTTCGTTGGCTGCCGCGCCGGCTCGGTGACGACTGAGCGCTGGCGCCATCCCGTGCCGGGCAAAGTGAAAATCGTTCATCTCGATGTCGACGCTGCGGTGCCCGGAACGAATTATCCAACCGCCGCCGCCGTTGTTGGCGACGCCAAACTGGCACTGAGAATGTTGGATGAAGCTCTGGGAGACGTGCGGCGGCCACTCGATTATGCGCTCGTGCAAAACGCCAAAGAGAAGAAATTCGCCAAGTTCCAGTCGCTCGCGGAATCGGCAGAAAAACCGATCAAGCCTGAGCGCGTGGTCGCCGCGCTCGCTGGCGCGATCGACCGCGATGCCATCATTGTCGCCGATGCCGGCACACCGTGTCCGTACTTGTCCGCCTACTATGAACCGCACGGTGCAGGCCGGCGGTTTTTCTCCAACCGCGCTCACGGGGCCCTCGGTTACTCGCTGTCCGCCGCGATCGGCGCTCACCTCGCCAAGACCGCAGTAAAATGCATTTCAGTGATGGGCGATGGCAGCTTTGGATTTAGCTGCGGCGAGCTCGAGACCGCCGCGCGGTATTGCCTGCCGATTACTTTTGTGGTGATTGCAAACGCCAGCTACGGCTGGATCAAAGCCGGTCAGAAGTCCGGCTACGGCAAACGTTACTTCTCGGTGGATTTCGCTGCCACCGATCACGCCGCTGTCGCCAGCGCCTTCGGTGTCAAAAGCTGGCGTGTGACCGAACCCGTAAAT
This sequence comes from Deltaproteobacteria bacterium, assembly GCA_021323355.1. Lineage (GTDB taxonomy): Bacteria > Desulfobacterota > Binatia > UBA9968 > UBA9968 > WHTF01. The sequence goes on along the minus strand of JAJONK010000153.1, from coordinate 7,783 downwards.
GTTGCGACGACGCTGAAAGAAGCACTGGCGTACGGCGGTCCCAGCTTAGTCGATATCGTCTGCCAGCCGCTCGAGGAAGCCAAAGCTCCGGTCTCGGAGTGGATTGCATGAGAAGGCGCTAGGCATTAGGCAAAAGTTTTCTTTCTTTCCTATTGCCTAATGCCCGTTGCCTAATGCCTCAGTTCTTCAGTCGCACCTTCGAGCCGAATTGGGCGCAGTCTTCGTCGGTTTTGAGTCCAGCGGCGCGGATGCCGTGGGCGGCGAGTTCCTCGTCGCGCTCCTGAGTATCGCCGGTGACGCCGACGGCGCCGAGCAGCTCGCCATCGGCGTCGCGAATCAGCATGCCGCCGCCCTCGGGGAAAATCTGGTCGTCGGAAGCGCGGATCAGATACTGCATGAACAGCGGCCGCTCTTCGGTGCGCATGCGCACCAATGATGACGAGCGGCCGAGTGCGAGCGCGGCGTAGGCCTTGCCGAAAGCCATCTCGAACCGCATCATCGCGGAAGCGATGATCCGATTGGCTTGCTCCAGAGAAATCACCCCGACCTCCTCGCTTGCCCAAGCTTCGATTCAATCATCCGCGAAGATTGACCACATCTAACTTTGGCCCTGCCAAGCCGAAGGCCTGTATGCGGTTCGCTAGGAACTTTAGCTGAACAGCACGGTTGCCAGCTCTGAGCGATACTTGTCTGTCAGCGGATGATCGGGCCCCAGCACTTCGAAGATCTGCACCATCGCTTTGCGCGCGCCGTCGTCCCGGAACTCGCGATCGCTTTTCACGATGTCAAGAAACTCACTGAGAGCCTCTTCGAATTTTTCATTAGCAGCCAACGCCTGAGCAAGATCGAAGCGAACCTCTACGCTGTCCGGCTGGGCGGCCAGCTTCTGCCTCAATGTCGCTTCATCGGCACTCTGATCGCCCTGCAGTTGCAAGCGCGCAATCAGACGATCGGCGATCTTTCGTTCTTCGGCGGCTGGCGAGATTCTTTCCAGAGTCTCCAGTGCGCCATCGCGATCGCCCGCATTCATCAGCACGCGGCCCAAGCCAAGCAACGACTTTGCGTGAGTCGGTTCTGCATCGAGAATGGACTGATAAATCGCCTGGGCCTCGGCTGGTTTTCCCTGCTCTTCCAGGTCGGCTGCCTCATCGGCCTGCTCATCGTACTCGGAAGGCAAATATCTCGACAGCATCTCGCGCACCGCCGGCTCCGGTAACGCGCCGGTGAACTCGCCGGCAATCTCTCCATCCTTTATCAACTTGACTGCCGGAATACCCTGGACGCCGAACGCGCCGGCCAGTGACGGGCTCTCATCGACGTTAATCTTGGCGAGCCAGCACGTCAGCCTCAAAGTTGTCCTCGCCAGCTTCAATGGTCCAATCGTTCATATGCTCAAGGTAATCGATTCGTGCGACAAGATCTACTTGGCGATAATCTCCTTGGCGAAATTGCGCACCTTCGCCGCCACCGGACGCATGCAGTAAACAATCGTTTCCTGTATCTCGTCTTCGCTGGCGCCATTCTCGCGTGCCTTGTCCAAGTGAAGCTTGGCGCCGTGTTCGTGCCCAATGGCGAAGTTCACCGCCATCAAGATCAGCTGAGCGGTTTTCGCATCGAGAGATCCTTCCCGATACTTTAGGTTAAAGAATTCGGCTTCTTTTGGCATGACATACCTCCTAATATTTTATTGGGCTCATTTAGCATAGGAATTCGGCTCGAAAGTCGCGCCGTTTAGGGTGTACTCGCTTTTTACTTCTGTCGGATTGCGAATCGTTTGAATCACGTAGCATCCCGCTTCAGCATTGCGCAGGACTTTGGCGATTTTTTCGGCGGGCTCTGTGGATGTGATTTCGCAATGGGTCTCAACGCCCAAACCCTCCGCGCGAACTGTTTCCCGTAATACCGAACCTTCGTTCTTAAAGCGCGCGGTCACCAGGACCCGGGCTTTATCGATGTGCGTTTTGAGCATTTCCCCGTACCGGGAAATCTGGGTAAGCAGTCAGAATCCAACTGCAAGCCCGAAGTACGCTAGTGGCGGAGGCGCCGAGTTGTCGCCGCCGATCCGCTCGGCTTCGTCGCAGTAGACGGTAAAACCCCGCGCATGACCTTCTTTGCGCATCCGCTCAATGGTCTCGGCATCCGCCTCCAAGACGATTTCCCTTTTCACTTGCATGTCATCAGTCATAAATTTTTTCCTCATGAAAGTTGGCGATGACCTGCAACATACGTGGATTTGAGCTGTCATTGCAACTTACTCGCAAGGCCAACGGAATTGTTCAGTCAAACGCACGCGACTTGATTAGAGCCGACGGCGGAGAGGGACGACATAGGACCGCAAAGCCTTGATGACGGCGGGACCTGACGCCCGGCCTTTTGCCGCTAGATTACCAACTCCAGAGCTATTCCTTTGATCGTTGCTCGTCAGCCAAAGATGCAGGGTAGGTCAACCGCTGTCTCTCCCCTTCTACATATTCTTCGGAGTAAAGATCCAGCAAAGCTCGTAGCAGAGCAAACACAACCGGGCCTAAGACAATTCCCAGCGCGCCGAACAGCGCAATGCCGCCCAATATGCCAAAGAAAAGAAGCAAAACTGGAAGACCCAGGCGATTGCCGATTAGCAGTGGCTTTAAGACATTGTCGACGGTTCCAACAACCCCCAGACACCAGCCCATGAGTAAAAAACCCCGCAGCATTTCGCCCTGAAAAAGAAGATAAAGACAGACCGGAATCGAAACCAAGGTCGAGCCGCCAACCGGCAGCAGCGCAAAAAAGGCCGTGACTACTCCCCATAATGCGGCAAAAGGAACACCCGCCACCCAATAAGCCAATCCCGCTAGTAGTCCCTGGATGACGGCAACGACAAACGAGCCATGGACTACCGCAAGAACCGCGTCGACGATGTTTTTGAACAACCGCTCTTGATGCTCACGGTCCATCGGCAATAGCCGCTGGATACGGCGGAAGAAATCTTTGCCATCACGGAGCAAGAAAAAAAGTGTGAACAGCGCAATGATGAAATTGGCAATCACCAGCAAGATGTTCTGGGCGACGCCTTTTACCTGGGAAACGATGAAACCCGAAGATACCTGCGCGCCTTGGGCCAAGATCTCTTTCCAATTGATTTTGAAGTCGATCAGGCGAAACGAGATCACATCCCACCAAATGAGGATGCTCTGCACCCATGGCGTCTCTGCCCACCGGGCGAGACCGTCATCGGTCATCAGAGAACGCACCGTCTGCACCAGTGTGATCGCCTCGTCGGTCAAAAACCAGCCGAGCTCGATTCCCGGAATGATGACGAGCAGCGTGATCGCAACGATCACAATCAGGGCGGCCGGCGTGGCCCGCCAGCGCAACAATTTGAGCAGCCAGGCATAGACGGGATAGACCAGGATCGCCAGTATCACGGCCCAGGCAATCGCCTTTAAAAAAGGCGTAAGAATCAGAAAAGCGAAATATAGAATGAGCAGAAGCAGCGCGAAGAAAAACGCCGTGCCCAACCATTGACGATTCACCGCAAACCCCCTCGCCGGTAAATTGGCTAGCCAACTCTACGCACAAGGTTCGTTGCCTGCAAGCTATGTTGCGGGTTGTTAAGGCAGTTGCCAGCGAGCAACTTTGCTACCGTGGCGTAGCAAAACGACTACTCTTTGTGACCGCCAAGCCGGCCCAGCGCACCATTCTTTTGAAGTGATTCAGCAATTTAGGCTTAACCTGCATCATCGACCGGCTGGTACAACCCTTGCGCTAAAAAGTTTTGGTGAAAGGAAGACAATACATCGGCCACCGACCGTCCATGAAAATGCAAGATCTTCGATCCGCTAATCGAAAATCTAAAATCGGAAAGCTAAAATGGGCGGGGTTGCTTATGCTCATTTTGCTCCTGGGGTATGTGGGCATGGCCGAGGCGCAGCAGCCAAAAAAACTCTGGCGGATCGGATTTTTATCCTCGATGGACCCCGGCGCCTATGCGCATTTGTATAGCGCATTTCAGCAGGGCCTCGGCGATCTCGGCTATATCGATGGGCATAACGTCATAATCAAAGCACGATGGGCCGAGGGCAATACCGAACGCCTGCCGGAGTTAGCCGCGGAGTTGGTAGGACAAAAAGTCGATCTCATCGTTTCAACCGGAGGGACTCTCACCGCGCTAGCGGCAAAAGCGACGACGACGAGCATCCCGGTTGTTTTCACCGCCGGCGGCGATCTCGTCAGAGTCGGGCTGATTTCCAGCCTGGCGCGGCCAGGCGGTAATCTCACCGGACTGAATTTGCTGACCACCGAGCTCGGCATCAAACGTCTTGAGCTGTTGAAAGAAACCTTCCCAAAAATTCGCCGCGTCGGGATTCTGGGAAATCCCGCCAATCCAAATCACGCGATTCAAGTGAACGATACTCAAGCGGCAGCCAAGGAGCTAGGCCTGCAGGTTCAGGTTCTGGAGGCGCGTAATCTGAATGAGGTGGAGGCCGTGTTTTCAAAGCTCTCTGAAAAGAACGTCTCGGCGCTGCTCATGCTGCCGGATGCGATGCTCAATGCGCACCGAGAACGAAGCGCCGAGCTGTCAACCAAAAGCCGTGTTCCGGCGATCTTCGAATTCAAGGAGTTTGTCGAAGCCGGCGGTCTCATGAGCTACGGGACTAATATAGTAGCCGTGTACCGGCGGGTGGCCGTCTATATAGATAAGATTGTGAAAGGGGCAAAGCCGTCGGACCTGCCAGTGGAACAACCGACAAATTTCGAATTCGTGATCAACCTAAAGAGCGCTAAGCAGCTGGGATTGACCATTCCACCCAATGTCCTGGCTAGAGCAGATCGAGTCATACGATGATCTGTTTGAAACCCGAAATTAGAAATCCGAAGCTCGAAACAAATCGAAACGACAAAGGGGGAAAACTCTAAACGGTGCTCGGGAACTCAAATTCCGCTTTCGCGTGCGTTTGTTTCGGATTTCGATATTCGGATTTCGGATTTTCTTTAGATGGATTCCCCCCAACGTGCTGGCACGGGCCGACAAGGTGATCAGATAAGTCGGATCCGTTGAGTTTAATGTGAGCAACGTCAAGAGCCCGGGCAGGTTTTCATCACCGATCGGCTGCTTTACCAGCGAGCTTTGCTTCAGAGATTAATAAGACAAAAAGCGGAAAATAGAATATGGTTGCGCTCCGCTTGCGCCGCAATCGGGAATAGCCAAGTCAAAGTATCGACGATCTGAGACCGGGTGTGAAGTTTCGCAGTCTCCTTTCGCTCGCGAGCCATGCGGGCATGGCGGAAGCGTAGCAGCGGGCAGACGTTCCAAAGTCGGCGCTTCTACAAGAAATAGGCGTGCCGTGATCCGGATTCTTGCCGTAATCGCTGTTGTTTCATCGCTCCTGGGGCATGCCGGTCCAACAGAAGCACAGCAGCAAGTAAAACTCGCTACGGTCGGCTGGCTCAGCACTCGTTCCGCTTCCGCTCCTGGCGGCGGCTCTGATAGGATTCGCCGAGAGCTGAATGAACTTGGCTATATCGAGGGAAAGAACATAGCTTTCGAGTACCGATCCACTGAGGGCAAGGTCGACAGTCTCCCGGCTTTGGCCAATGACTTGGTCGCCCTTAAACTCGATGTGCTCATCGCATATTCGACGCCTGCTGCTCGAGCGCTCAAGAATGCGACCCGCACGATCCCCATTGTTTTTGTCAGCGCGGCTGATCCTGTACTGGCGGGACTGGTGGATAGTCTGGCGCGGCCCGGTGGAAACATCACCGGGTTCAGCACTATTTCTTCGGTTATCGTTGGCAAACGACTGGAGCTACTCAAGGAAACCGCTTTCAATCTCTCCCGAGTTGCAGTGTTGTGGAGCCGAATGGGCTCCGCACAACAATGGGAAGAAAGCCAACAACCGGCAGAAAAGCTGGGGCTGCAGCTTCATTCAATGGAGGTCAGCAGCGCCGATCACTATGAGACCGCGTTCAAAGCGGCAATTCAGGCGGGTAGCAACGCTCTGGTTGTGGGGGGGAGTGCGTTGGACAATGCTAACCAAAGACAGATAGTAAACCTGGCGACAAGAAATCGGTTGCCGGCGATCTATCCTCGGGGAGATTACATCGCCAACGGCGGCCTCATCTCGTACGGCGCCAACCGAGTGGAGCCCTACGAACGTGCAGCGGCAATGATCGGCAGAATCCTGAAAGGCGCAAAGCCCGCCGAACTGCCGGTAGAGCAGCCGACGAAGTTTGAGCTCGTGATCAATTCAAAAGCGGCGAAGCAGATCGGATTAACTATTCCGCCGAACGTCCTCGCCCGAGCCACCAAGGTTATCAAATGATTTTCGATTGCGGAGTTTAGATTTTGAATTGAACGTGAGCAATAGAATGCCTATACACGCACACTTTCTTCGAAGTGTCTTGCAGCGGTTCAAAGAGCAGCAAATCCAAAAATAAAATCGATGGGGTGTATTACAATTGTTGCCTTTGCTTGTCGGCTGGGCAGGAGTGGCACCCGCACAACAATCGGCGAAGGTTTTCGGCATAGGCTTCATGGCAGGTGTGAGTCCGCCTCCGCAGCGCCGATCAGTATGAACGGGTATGCGATCAAACATTCAAGACGCGCGGCACCGGGTTGGCGGTACTGTCAAATGCATTAGCGGCTTCTATTCAGCAAAATTATCGTCGATTTGGCGGCGAGACATCGGCTCGCGGCAATCTATTTTCGCAGGGAGTTTGTGGTTCTAGGTGGTTTAATGTCGTACGGACTGGATCAGACTGAGCGCTTCAGGCGCGCAGCCGCACTGATCGACAAAATCCTCAAGGGCGCAAAGCCCGCCGATCTTCCTATCGAGCAGCCGACCAAATTCGAATTGATGATCAATCTCAAAGCCGCGAAGCAGATCGGACTGACGATTCCGCCAAACGTACTGGCAAGAGCGGATCGCGTAATTCGATAACTGTGACGTGAGACAACGGGCAACAATATGCAAGCTTTGATTGCTGCCATTGCGGTGTGCGCGACATTGTCCGCGCTTGGCTCTCACGCCTCGGCGCAAACTGCGCGTGGAGTTTATCGTCTCGGCTTTCTCTCCCCGGCTGGAACCCTCGAGCCTTCCATCCCGGGCACCGCAAATCTTGTCCCCAAGCTGCTGCGGGATTCCGGCTATGTCGAAGGCCGAAACTTGGAAGTACAGCGCCGCTTCGCCAACGGCAGAATCGATCGTCTACCACAATTGGCGAAGGAACTGGTCGATTTGCGCATGGATGTAATTGTCGCCGTCAGCCCGACTGCCATCAAGCCTGCGCTCGATGCGACCAAAACCATTCCCATCGTCATGGGATTCGGTAAGGATCCTGTCAGAGACGGACTCATCACCAGCCTTGCCAAACCCGGCGGAAACATAACGGGTGTCGTCGTTGCGCCCGAAGACGTGCTTGCAGGTAAGCGGTTGGAATTGATTAAGGAGGCCGTCCCGCAGGCCGAGACCATCGCCCTTCTGGGGACAGGTGAGCCGAGCTCGCGATTGCAGGTTGAAGAGGCACAGAAAGTTGCGCCGACGCTAAATGCGAAAGTGCGCGTAGTTGAACTGCAGGACGGCGACTACGAGAAAGCCTTCCGGTTCATCGTGCAGGAGAAAGCCGGCGCCATGTTCGTGCTTGCAAGCCCGATCCTCAACGCAGGGCGCGATCGCATCATCGAACTCGCCGCGAAGTACCGTGTTCCGGCAATTTATGAGTGGCCGGAGCATGCAGAGATCGGTGGCATGATGGCTTACGGCAGCAGCCTTGCAGCGTTATCACGGCGGGTGGCCTGGTA
>JAJONK010000152.1 GCA_021323355.1 Deltaproteobacteria bacterium | reverse complement strand
CATGTTGTACGGATCGACATCAATGTGCAGACGCACGTTGCGCGTTCTCGTGAACGTCTCGCGAACGGCAGTGGCTAACCCGATCAATGGGCTTATTTGGTTGCCTTTGAGCAAGAGCTGCCACCGATACCGATTCCGCAACTTTTCGATCGGTGAAGGAGCGGGGCCAAGAATTTCAATGTGTTCCCGGTACTTTGGGTTGCCGCTTTGGATCGCGCGGATCTTTTTGAAAAGCGCTTGGGCTTTCGCTTCCACATGCTCCGAACTTGGGCCGTCTAGCCGCAAATTTACCAACTTGCCAAACGGAGGATAACCCAACGCCCGGCGAAACTCGATTTCTTTCGCGAAAAACTTTTTGTAGTCATGGTGAATGAGCGATTGAATCGCATAATGTTCAGGTTCATAGGTCTGAATGATTACTCGTCCGGGATCATCCCCTCGTCCGGATCTGCCCGCAACTTGGCTAAGGATTTGGAAGGTTCGTTCAGCGCTCCGAAAGTCCGGCAGATTCAAAGACATGTCGGCAAGCAGCGCGCCCACGAGCGTCACTCCGGAAACATCGTGCCCCTTGGTGATCATTTGGGTTCCAATAAGTATGTCGATATCGCCACTTTCCCACCTGCGGATCAAATCGGCGTGCGAGCCACGCTTGCCGGTGGTGTCCCTGTCCATGCGTGCGATGCGCGCCTCAGGTACCAACGCATATAAAGTCTGTTCGATCTGCTCGGTTCCTGCGCCAATACCCGCGAGGGTTTCAGTGCCGCAATCAGGGCACACTCGTTCTACTGGTCTACTGAAATCGCAGTGGTGGCAGCGAACGATCTTGCGCTTTAAATGCACAGTCAATGTGACGCTGCAATAAGAGCAGCGCAAGACATAACCGCACCGCGTGCACTGTAAGAAATTTGCGAAGCCTCGGCGATTTAAAAAGATCAGTGTCTGTCGTTTGTTTACGAAATTGCGTTTGATCGCAGTTGCGAGCGGATCTGACAACAATCGTTCTCCAGCACTTTTCTGCTTCCGCCATGCCTCCGACCCGCCATCGGTGGCGGCTATACCAATCGATTTGGATTGGCTTCGGAGATCAAAGATTTCGACACTCGGCAACGGGCGCTGCTCTACGCGTTGAGAAATCTCCAACAATTGATAGCGACCCTGAAGAGAATTTTCATAACTCTCCAATGATGGTGTGGCTGAGCCTAGAACCACGGCGCAAGCCGAGAGCTTGCCGCGCATAACAGCAACATCCCTGGCGTTGTAGCGCAAGCCGTCATCCTGCTTATAAGATCCGTCATGCTCTTCATCGGCAATAATCAAACCAAGATTTGGAACCGGCGCAAAAACGGCCGAGCGCGCTCCCACGACGATGTCGACGTCTCCTCGTTTGATCCGCCACCACTGCGCCCATCGCTCGGCAGGCGTCAAACCACTGTGTAAAATACCCACTCTGCCGTTAAATCGTGCGTTGACCCGATCAAGAAGCTGAGGAGTTAATGAGATTTCCGGAATTAGGATGAGACTTCGAGCGCCAATGTCTCGGACGCACTCCATGGCACGTAAGTAAATCTCAGTTTTACCGCCACCGGTCACTCCGTGCAGGAGAAATGTCGCGAATCCGCCGGTTCTAAGGCGAGCTTTGATAGCGGCTAGTGCTGCATGTTGTTCCGTGCTGAGCGTGAACCGTCTTGGGTCCGCAGACGGTGATGGGGGGATTTGAGAGCCGTCGAACCGGTGGCTTTTCCTCTGCCCGGGTAAGCGTTCGCGAATTTCAACATCACCGGCGGATTGAAGTTGCTTTAGGGCAGTGGAAATATTCGTTCTGCTAAAAGCTCTCGTCAAGCTTTTGAGGCTGGTCCGGCCATTCTTGTCGCGCAGCACATCTAGGATTGTCTGTCCTAGAACATCACTAGTCTGCGTGGATTCCGATTTTGCGACGACGATCCTCTCGATTTCCATACGGGAGTTGGGTGGTAGTATCGTGCTTAGCACTTCACCCAGCGATGCTACATAATACTGGCTAGCCCAGTGACTGAGGGTCAATAACTGTTCATCGACAATTGGCGCCTCATCTAACACGGCAATTATATTTTTGATGTCCGGGAGCGGCGTCTCGGAAATATGGGCGGATACGATCCCTGATACCTTGCGGTTGCCTAGGGGGATTAATACGCGCATGCCGACAGTGACAAGATGTCTAAGGTTATCGGGAACTCCGTAGGTGAGAGGCTCTTTAACAGGCGATGGAATGATGATGCGGGCGAACTTCCCCGCTTGCTGGCTCATCGCTCGTTTAATAACTTCGGACATCTCAAAAGGCAACTTTCGATAATCATGACCCAAAAACAGGAACACGAATAGCCGGTGCTAGTGTCCCGGATCAGATCTGCTGATCGGACTATGCAACGCTGGTCACGAACGGTAGCGCTATCTACAAGAACCTATGCAGCTCACCTAGGTACCCTCCCAATCGGCTTCGGTCCTGGACCTGAATGATTGGACAGGCTGCAACGGATCTCCTGCAGTTTTCACCCAAGACTGACGTACTCTACGCAATTCTGTCCATAATTGTCCAACTCGGAACATTATCGCCTTGGTAAAGACTCGAGAATCCGACGATTGGTTTAGTATCTGTTGGGAAATGTCACCTTTACCGATGATGGCATAATTTTAGCGTTAGCGGCTTTTACTCCACATCCGTGGTCGTACCACTCACTGCAACTTCATAGACGGCAGCAGAGGGGCAATGAGAAGACACTCTTTTGGGGAGCTCAAAGAGCGCGGTAAAGTGAACAATGCTTCGGCCGCCAAATCCGCAGTTATTAGCATCAACTAGATACGAGGCACGGAAATGTAGCTCTCGTTGATAGTTGTTGATTATAACCGGAGTTGGATGAGTTCAGGTACAAATTGCCGCTCGTATGTTACCTACTACGAAAAGAGGACGTTAAGGGAGCCATTGATAGGTTAGGCTCAGCTGCCTACGAGATTTCATCGAGCTGATTCGCTGGCGATTGGTAGGATACAAACGTCGCTCTCGGAACTCAGCGCCACGTTCTCGCAGAAAGTATCATTCCAGTCATGGGTTCTTTCTTGACCAAATTCAATCTGAGTACGCTGACATCGTTTGGACGGAACGGTGGTTTCGTTGCGCTCGATATCGGATCGAGCTCGATTAAAATGGTTGAAACCTCGATCGAACGAGGTGGTTATCGGGTATTGAGCTTGGGGGTACTTCCGGTTCCGCTGGATGCGATTCAGAACAATATGGTTGTTAATGCTAAGTTGGTGGCAGATACAATTCGGCGCCTTGTTCAAGAGAACCGAGTGAAGTCAACTCAAGTGGTGTCTGCGGTGCCCGGCAGGGCTGTCATTATGAAACGAATTGAAATGCCGATGCAGGAAGAAGCGGAGTTGGACGCTAATATAGAGTTTGAAGCCAACAATGTGATTCCAGAGAGAATGGAGAATGTCAATCTAGATTACCAAGTCGTTAACGCGATCGCCGGCGGGAGCAAACTGGATGTTCTGCTGGTGGCGGTGAAAAAGGAAATTGTTAACAGTTATACCGAGGCTATTGAAGAAGCCGGTCTCAAGCCCGTGATTATGGATGTGGATTATTTCGCCATGGAAAATATGTACGAAGCAAACTATTCGACGGAGCCGGGCGGCGGAATGGTTGGGCTTATCCACATTGGGGCACGTTATACCAGTGTAACTTTGCTGAATAATGGCATGTCGACATTCACCGGTGATCTGCCATTCGGCGGCGACGATTTTAGCGACAGCTTGAAAAGGGAATTGAACTTATCTTCGGAAGGGGCCGAAACTGCAAAAATCACGGGCATGGTCGACGGAAAGAAGGGGTTCGATATCGAAGCCATGCTCAAACCAACCTCAGAAAACCTAGCGGAAGAAATTCGACGAACGGTTACCTTATATGGCACCGTTGGAACGGAAGAAGGCGATGGGTTGAAAGCGATTTACTTGAGCGGTGGCAGTGCTCAAACGGTCGGATTGCGCGCTATGTTAGAGCAGCAACTGGTAGTGCCAGTCCGAATGGCTGAACCCTTTCGTGGGTTTAATGTGGATAAGAAAATCGACAGACACTTCATTACGGAAGACGCGCCCGCTTTCGCCGTCGGAGCCGGGTTGTCTATCCGGAGACCCGGGGACAAGTGATCCGGCTTAATCTACTCCCGGTTCGTGAACTTAACGCAGAATCTGATCGCCGGAGAGATCTGATTGTAACCGGCGTCTCGCTAGCCACCACTACGTTGATACTTCTGGGCATTTACTTGTATCAATCAGCCCATTTGTCGCGCTTGGCAAACGAGCTTCCGGTGATCCGGAAGGAAGTAGAAGTTTTAAACGGCAAAGTAAAAGAACTCGGCAATTTGGAAGCCAAGATAAAGGAACTGAGAAGCAAGCATAAAGTGATCGAGGACCTGCGCGGCCAGAAGATGGGTCCGACTCTGGTTATGGACAGCCTCGCGGCGGCGATTCCGTCGAGTCTTTGGTTAGTCGAACTGAAGCAAAGTGGCGGAATCCTTATAATGAATGGGTTGGCCATGGATAATCAGTCGGTGGCCGAGTTTATCAGGTCGTTATCTCGATCTGGTCACTTCCGAGATGTCGAATTAGTAGAAACAACCCAAGCGGACCAGAAGACAGGGCCCTTTAAAAAATTCTCCATTCAGTCCGGCATTTCTTATCGGGTTCCGGCGACTCCGGTTAGCTCCTCAGCTCCTACTCAGGCGAATCCGAAAGGAAGCAAGAGTTGAACGCCGCCGTTGAGAACATCCTCGACCGGCCCAAAGGTCAAAAGCTCGGGATTTTGGTCGGGTTGATCATCCTTATATCCGCGGCTTTTTACTCGTTTCTTTATAGTCCGCAAGCTGACGAAGTTGCCAAATTGAATGAAGACATCGAGGCGGCACAAAATGAAAAAAGTATCAAACAAAAGCGCGCGGCTAATTTGCCGAAGCTACAAAAAGAACTGGGCGAGCTGGATGTAAGATTAAAAGAGGCGATAGCGCAACTTCCTAGTAAGAAGGAAATTGCGGATCTTTTGTCTAGTATTGCGGCAAAAGCCCAAGAGTCTGGACTGGACATCAATCTGTTTCGTCCGAGACCCGAAAACTACAAGGATTTCTATGCGGAGATACCAGTAGAAATAAACATTAAAGGAACGTTTCACAACGTGATTATGTTTTTTGATGCAATCGGAAGGCTCACGAGGTTAATCAATATTGATAATGTCGGTTTTAAGAATCCTACGATATCGGGCGATCAGATGATTCTCGAATTTACAACAACCGCGACCACGTACCGTTTCCTGGAAGAGGCGGAGCGAAAAAAAATTGCCGAAGAAAAGGCCAACGCGTTGAAGGCCAAGAAATAGCGATCATGGGAGCTGTGTTGAGTTTCTCTTTACGTGTTCTGACCGTAATCTTAGGGACAGCTTTAGTAATCGAGTTTGTTATCGCTCAGGAGCAGATTCAGACTCCATCTCAAAAGACCAAAGAGGCGGTGGATAGGCTGGCAAAGACGCCCGCTACGATCGGCAAAAGTCTCGGGGTACTTACTGAAGCGGCGAACGCGAGGTTGAGGCAGGTCTTTGGTGACAAAGAGGAAACTAAAACGAACGCGGAACCCGATGATACCTTGCTCTTGAAAAAAAAGAATCCCGAGCCTGAGTCGCCGAAATTTATTCGGAGAGTGAATCGCGATCCTTTTCGGCCGCCTAGCATTCAAACAAGGACCGGTACAAGGTCCCGAGACAATTTATCTCCTCTCGAGCGGTTCGAGTTGGGACAACTTAAGGTCGTTGGGATCGTTTGGGACGTCAAAGAGCCGAGAGCGATGATAGAAGACAACGCAGGCCTTGGCTACACCATTCTAGTGGGCACGCCGATAGGCGGGAGCGAAGGCAAGGTGAAAGGAATTCATCGCGACCAAGTGGTTGTTGAGGAGTCTTTTGAAGATGTCTCTGGCAAGAAAAAAACCCGCGAAGTCTCCATGAAACTATCAACAGATTAACGGCAATGAACAAGGAGAGAGAAAATTCATGCTTTGTCTGAATCGGCGGGTTCAGAGAATCGCCCAAAGTGGATCTGCTGCCTTATTCCTCATTTTGGGAATCGTTCATGGGGCGGCTTTATCAGGTTGTGGGCATAGTGCGAGTAAAGCCCCTATAGTCAGCCGAAACCAAGCTACTGCTCAACCACCGACCGTTCAATCGCAACCTAGCACCCGAGAAGAGCAGACGCCCTCTGGACTCCTAAAGCTACAGGATCTTTCAGTCCTCGAAGAGGGTGGCCAAACAACAATATCAATTAAGTTTTCACAGCCGGTATCTGAATTTCGGCATTTTCCTCTGTCACAGCCGTCACGAATTGTTCTCGATTTATTGAGCGATATTAAACGGGCCCCCATAAGTGAGAGCTTTCGTATCGACAC
>JAJONK010000151.1 GCA_021323355.1 Deltaproteobacteria bacterium | reverse complement strand
AACTAAACGGCGAATGTCAGCTTCCACAATTATGCGGTAAGTCTTGAGTTGATTCTTGGCTGGCCCCCTCAAGAGGGCGCCCGTGCACACGTTGAACTGAGAGCCATGCCATGGACATGTCACCGTTGATCCGTCGAGCATGCCTTCGTTCAGAGGACCTTTCAGATGTGGGCATGTGGCCTATAATGTTCCTTTCCGTTTCAATCATTCCTCGCATCCATTGAAAACGACAGGCTATTTGGTGCGACGCTTCTTAATATTTCCCGCAGGCTTTTAGATACCGAACTACCGATCGGAATGTTAGAAGTGGAGCAAGGAGGATACCAATGATAAGGGCTTGAACAAATTGCAAATGGATGCGGCGGCGCATGACGAATACTCAGCATTTGCTGAAATGTCAGCACAGCGACTCATTACTGTGGCTGCGTACGAGCCGATTCCGCAGGAGGGCGCGAAGTACGCTAGATCAGAAGCAATGACACAATTAAGCAGATCGACTTGTATAACGATGCTTGTCGATTCCCAGATTCTTGATTTTCGATTCCAGTGTCTGCCTCGGAAGGCCAAGCTTTGCTGCTGCGCCGGTCGAGCCTGATACCTGGCCGTGGGACTGCGCCAGCGCGGCCATTATCATCTCTCTTTCGCGGTCAGCGATTGAGGATGCAAGACGAACGGCTGGCCCATCTTGCCGTTCCTGTTCACTCTTGAGCCACGTCTCGTCGACCGAAAAGGTTTCGCCGTCGCATAGCACGACAGCCCGTTCAATGACATTCTGTAACTCACGAATGTTGCCGGGCCAGTCGTAGGCCTGAAACAACTCTAACGTCTGTTTACGGATTTTTCTGATCTTCTTTCCTGCTTTTTTGGCGTAGCGTTCTATCAAGTATTCGACAAGCAAGGGAATGTCATCCAGTCGTTCGCGCAGCGATGGTATCTGAATTGGAAACACGTTGAGCCTGTAAAATAAATCCTGACGGAAACTACCCGCAGCAACAGCAGCCTTCAAGTCGCGATGGGTCGCAGCCAGCACTCGCACATCTACGGAAATCGATTGATTACCTCCAACTCGTTCAATTTCTCGTTCTTGGAGCACTCGCAGCAAAGCGATTTGCGTTTCCGCTGGCAGCTCGCCAATCTCATCCAGAAAAATCGTCCCACCATTGGCGGATTCAAAACGCCCTAGCCGCCGCTGTAGAGCGCCAGTGAAAGCTCCTTTTTCATGTCCAAACAGTTCCGACGCGATAAGCGATGAAGGGATTGCGGCGCAATTCACTTGGATGAAAGCCCGGGCTGAACGATTCGACCGCTTGTGAATGGCGCGAGCGATCAGCTCTTTGCCAGTCCCGGTCTCTCCTAGAATGAGAACCGTCGAATCCATTGGCGCTACCTTCGCCACGTGCTGCAAAACCTTGCGCAGTTCAAAGGAGGACCCGACGATCTCTTCGAACATCGACGTGTGATCGATCTCTTCACGTAACGCCATGTTCTCATTGCGCATTCTCTCTTCAGCTTGCTTGCGATCTTCAATGTCGATTCCGGTCGCATACCAACGGATGATGCGCCCCTCATCATCACGTAAGGGGTTGTAGCGGAATAAAAACCAACGGTACTGCCCGTCTTTGCGGCGCAGGCGTATCTCCAGTTCAAAGGGCGCCCCATGTTCAAGTGCATTCTGACGCCTCTCCCGCACTCTTTCGAAATCATCGGGATGAAAGAGTCGTATGCGAAAGTCATCGGGGCTATTGAGGTCCTCTAAGGTCATCCCTGTGTAGTCCAGCACCACCTTATTTGCGTGAATGACCGTCCCGTCCGGCCTTAAGACACCGACGGCTTCAGGGATAGCATCGGTGATCCGCCGAAGCTCGCATTCATCTTGGCGGAGCTTTTCTTCCGCCCGCTTGCGCTCTATGCCTTGGGCGATGGCGTCGGCTACTGAAGCAAGCGTCTCGAGCGTCGCATTGGAAAGTGAGTGACGCGCGAACAACGCCATCACTCCAACCACGCGCTCTTCGACAATGAGCGGGTATCCAGCGAAGGAAATCAATCCACAGGCACGAGCCCAATCCTTATCGCTAACGCGCGGATCATTGAACAGATCGTTGGTCAAATGCGGCTTCTTCTCTTTCGCAATCAAGCCGACTTTGAGATCTCCCATGCGGATCCGGCTGTGCCTGCCATCCAAATTGCTGTACATCCCAGCGCTAGCCTGTAGCTCCAGCATATTGTCATCCTTGTTCAGCGTCCAAATTCGAGCGAAGGCTGCGTCGAGATGTCGCACGATCCCTTCTACGCATCCATGCAAAATCTCTTTTAAGTCACTTCCGTTGGCGAACGCAGCGCTCGCATCTGCCCGAACACTCGTTTGGCGCCGCAAGGCTTCCTCAGCTCGCTTTTCGTCGGTCAAATCGGCTATGAATGCGACACCTTCAGTTTTGCTTCCTTCGAAGAACGCACCGCCGAGCAGTACGGGCACGCGGCTGCCATCTTTTCGGAAGTACTCCTTCTCGAAGGGTTGGAAGATTCCAGTCTGCTGTAGGGCCGCCAATGCAAGTCCGTCGCGTTCGCGCCATTCCGGCGGTGTCAGATTTGTCCAGCGTACTCGACCGGAAGCGAGATCCTCACGGTCGTATTGCAGCATGCGAAGGAAAGCTTCATTGGCCTCGGTAATTGCGCCTTCGAGATTCCACATGACAACTCCAACAACATTGGCGTCTACCAACCTACGGATCTTCGCTTCCAACCCTCTTGCAAACTCACGGGCTTCAACTTCTGCCTTTTTGCGGTCGGAAACCTGGCATTTAAGGTCTTCAATATGAATCAGTGCTTGATACGCAGAAGAGGCAAATTTCCCGAGAGAGGCCATGACCCGATCATCTTCTGCGTCGAATTTGCGATGGTCGTTGTGCATGATCGCCCAGATGGTCCCGACAGCAATGCCGGCGACATAGAATGGGACCAGCAGGCATTCTTCAGCTGCTGGACTTACCGAAAGTAGATAGGGGTAGCGCCGCTCGAAATGCCTGAATAAAAGGGCACGATTTTGATCTAGTACGTCTCCGCAGGGCCCGAAATTGCGCGGAGTCCCACCTCCGACATGCGGATTCCACATGCCGGCGATAGCTGGCCAATAAAATCTTTTGCCGCTAGCATCCGGCGTTTTGCCATCCCTCGTCAGCAAGCTAAGGCCAGCGGAGTCACAGTGTGTAATAACTAAGATCGTTTCAGCGAGCGTCTGAAGTATGGTGCTCGGCCTATCAGCTAACGCACTTGCCAGCTTCACGATAGCGTGGTTTTCCTTTTCGTAATCGGGCGGACGCGATGGGCGACGATGCAACTCATCCGTGCACAGGATAGCTTCCAGGGACACCCCGCTATCCATGATACAAGGTTCGAGAGAAATCTCATTTTGTGATTTGACAGACTCGGTCATGTTACACCTCCGGCCAGCTCCACAAGCTGAGCAAGTGCCGAACTAACGATCAAAGTCCCTTCAATGAGAGTTTCCATTAAGATCTGATCGAGACAGCCCTTCGCAATCATGTCGGTCTCATGATCAGTGTCTGAGAGAGGACGACGTTGGAGCGGCGGAGACTAGGAATCGTTCGCGCCACCATTAGGTGGCGTGAGGGATAACTAAGCCTAGGCGCTGAACCTCACGATCGCTAATTACATTGGGGGATGATGATATGCCAATTTTTTTTGCTCGGGACTAGGACAATCCCTTGGGATACGTAAAATTACCAGATCTGTACTTTGCCCAGGAACGCTCCCGCTTTCATTGCAGCCTCCTTATGATCCCTCATGCCATTGGGCGAGAGAATGGGCTGCATCGATGATTCTCTGTCTTGCCGAGATTTCAGCAAATGCTGAAGATTCGTCAGGCGATACCACGCTTCTTCACAACTTCTTCAAGCGTTTATCGTTGGTACCCTCCTTGCTCGGTCTCATTCGTCAATAAAAAACAGATGTCCATGTAGAGGCAACCCACTCAGTCGCAGTCGTGAATCCGACCATAGGGGACCCATGATGAAGTATTTGTGCGCCGTCCTCAGCATATCTGCGAATGTCTTTGGTGCCACTAATAGGCTTTCGAAACAGGATAGCTTGATGAGTCAGTGGATATGGGCATATCTGACGCGCCATGGAAGCAGCCCTATCATTACCGAACACTAACGGAAGGGATTGCTTCGCAGCAAGCACAGGCACCGTCTTTGAGGTCGTTATGACTAGCCAATTTATTTCACCTGGTTTCAAAAGACGAGCAAGGGAAGCAGATAGCGCCTTCAAAGAACGAATTCCGCCCGGACAATATGAAACAAAGGATTTTCCGGTGTTGTCCGCAGGACCGACTCCGCGAACGCCGCTTGACCAGTGGAATTTTTCGATTTACGGGGAAATCGCTGAGGATTTGAAATGGACTTGGGACGAGTTCTTGAGGCTGCCGCGTGAAACCGTGACGGTTGATATCCACTGCGTTACCAAGTGGTCAAAGCTCGACACGGTCTGGACGGGCGTGTCGGTCGACACGCTGCTCAAAGACCTTAACCTTGAGGCACAGCCAGGCATCGGGTATCTGATCGCATTTTGCGACGGCGGGTATACCACGAATCTACCGCTCCCCGACGTCCGTGGCGGAAAAGCGTGGATTGCTTACGAATACGATGGCAAGCCGATCACGCCCGAGCATGGGGGCCCGGCGCGCTTGCTGGTCCCCCATCTTTACTTTTGGAAAAGCGCCAAATGGGTACGAGGCTTAAAACTAGTCGCACAAAACAAAGCAGGGTTCTGGGAGTCGCTTGGCTATCACGACTACGGGGACCCTTGGAAGGAGCAGCGATACGCTGGTGATTAAACGCATGGCGACGCGACAGCTCAAATGGCAACTCGCGAAGGTGGTCGAAATCCGCAAGGAAACGCCGACGGTAAAAAGTTTCATTCTCGACGTGCCCGATTGGACCACGCACCTGGCGGGACAGCACGTTGACGTGCGCCTTATGGCTGCAGACGGTTATCAAGCGCAACGCAGTTATTCAATTGCTTCCCCGCCGGAAGTTACCCATCTGATGTTAACGGTCGAACGTATCGAGGACGGCGAGGTGTCGCCTTATTTAACTGATGAGTTGCGCGTCGGCGACCGGATCGAGCTGCGCGGCCCCATCGGCGGCTACTTTGTCTGGAACGCCTTCGACGAAAAGAACGACGATTCGCCTCTGTTTCTCGTCGCAGGCGGAAGCGGCGTCGTGCCTCTGATGGCGATGATTCGACACCGCGCGGCTTCGGGCAAGAAAGTTCCGACGAGACTTCTCTACTCGTCGGCCTACCAAGAAGAAATTATTTATCGTCAAGAGCTTGACCATATATCCGCTAATGACTCGTCGCTCCGTGTCATCTACACGTTAACTAAACGGCAGCCGCTAAACTGGCAGGGTTACGGGCGCAGAATTGACCGGCCAATGTTGGCCGACACAATTTGGCAGCCGGCTGAGAAACCGCGGGCTTTCACTTGCGGTCCAACCATACTGGTTGAGACTGTTGCCAATTGTTTACAGGAATTAGGCTACAAGCCCGAAAGCATCAAGACGGAGCGATTCGGACCTACCGGAGGTTAAACGGTATGAAGGATAACGATTTGAGATTGGACGGCAATGCGGCCGGCGGCTTGCTGAATGAGATTTTTCCCTTTGAGATGACAACTGCTGAGGCGACCTGCCGGGGCTGCGGCACAACGAGACTGTTTGGTGAAGTAATGTTTTACCGACACGAGATGGGCGCAATTCTGCGCTGCGTTGACTGCGATATGGCGTTGATTCGAATTACACGGATTCATGGATATTACCGGTTGGATTTGAGCGGCATGAGCTATCTGCGCATTGCGACTGGGGGTCACCAACACGGCACTGGTCATTTGCAGTGACGGGGGTGCGATTGCCGAATACATCGATAGCTTACTTAAGGATGGTTCAGAACCACCCCACAGGTGGTGGGGTTGGCGGGTATGACGAACTCCCCACAAACGGAGGCACAGCATGACGATCAGCAAAAAGACAACGAGTCTCGGTATGCCGTGGGAAAAGCAATATGGATATGCACAGGCGGTGCAAGTCCGGGACACCATATATCTCTCTGGACAGGTAAGCCATGACGACAAGGGAAATATCGTCGGACTTGGAAACATGGAAGTTCAGATGCGCCAGGCATATGCCAACATTAAAAAGGTCCTCATAGAATACAAGGCGACAATTGAGAACGTAGTCGATGAGGTGCTGTTCGTGACAGATATGGAAGCGGCCTTTGCCGCAGCCGTCAAGTGCAGGCAGGAAATCTTTTCCGGTGCCCCCATTGTCGCCAGTACCATCGTCCAAATTCAGCGCCTCGCCTTCCCCGAGCTGATGATCGAGATTAGGTGCGTCGCGAGAGTATGAACAGAACGGATAAGTCGCTACAGAAAGGAAACCGGACCGATATATGTAATAGGGCAGGGCAGC
>JAJONK010000150.1 GCA_021323355.1 Deltaproteobacteria bacterium | reverse complement strand
CGAGCATCGGCCAACCGCGGTCTAGGTAGGGGAGCGCGTAACGCGTTGTCAGCGCGGCGGCGGCGATACGTCCCGTCTCCAAAGCGCTGACGATCTCCGGTCCGGCACCGAGTTGTAGAATGGTGAGATCCTTTTCCGAATCGAGACCGACATGACGGAGCGCGGCCCTGAGATAGAAATGGGTTGTTGAGCCGAGTCGGGTGACGGCTGTGGATTTGCCCTTGAGTTCGGCCGCTGACTTTATCTCGGGCCGGGCCATCAAATAGACCGGATCGGAATAAACCGGACAGGCAAGCAACACCACATCGCCGCCCTCGATGCGCGCGGCGACTATCGACTCAGCGCCAGCGCCGGAGAACTGTAGCTGACCGCTCATGATTCCCATGGTGATCAACGCGCCGCCGCGTATGTGCACCGGTTCGACGTTCAGGCCGTTTTTGGCGAAATATCCCGCATCTTTAGCAACCCAGACGGGCAGGTGAGAGGTGGAATTGGTAGTGCCATAGTGGATGCGGCGGAGATCCTGAGCCCAGCTTAGTTCCTGGAGCGACAGCAGACCACAAAGAAAGCTCACGATCAATGAAACTTTCCAAAGCATGGCGCTTCGACTATTTGCCGGTGTATTTAGCTTCTGCTTTCTGCTGGTCGAAGGGCACGAACTGGTTGACGCCTGGACCGCGAACCTGCGGCGCCTCTCCTTCATCAAATAGTCCTACGGCATACTCACCGGCGCGGCCGCCGATCAACGCCGGGGCATGCGCTTCAGCCACGGTGGCCTCGCCGTCGGAACGATTCCAAGCCCAATGAACCGTGTTGGCGGGGATACGCTGGAAATCGCCTTTTTTACAATGAAAGCCTTTATCCTCTACAAAGAACCAGATCTCGCCGTCGAGCACATAGTTTATCTGCTCGGACTCATGCCGATGCGGTTTAGTGTGATAACCGGGCGCGCGAGTCGCGATCATCAGGCTGCACTCGTTTCCATACCCTTTGCGAACAACCATCGATCCGGTACCCGCCTCGCCGCTCTGGACGCGTTTTATTTCGGTTACGTCCGAGCTTTTGACGTGTAAAGCCATGTGACCTCCTACAGAGCTGAGCAATTCTCTTTTCCGTATGTCATGCGGGCAATCTCGTCAAGCGCTATGTATGGGGCTTGGTCAGTGGTTTTTAGATTATCATGACTCCGGATCAGAATCAGCGATCACACCATCACCATTACTCGACACGACAAAAGGCGTGTGCAACGCGCTCTTGCGCCGCCATCATCTCAACACCCGGTACGATCAATTTAATAAGCTGTCGTGCTTCGGTTAAGGTATTCATCCGAATTTAGCCATTGAACATCTATTTGAACCGGACTAAAGGTTTTTACTTCAGGTTTAACTCAGGAGGTTTTATGGCGTACTTTCCAGTGGTCGATACCGATGGACACATGTCTTAGAACGACAGTCCGACATCAGGAAATATCTCGAGTCGGCTCGGAATAAATGTCTGACGCCGGTTTCGCCCGGCGACCAGCCCCTGGGACAACGACATGATGACTCATTCGCGATGGCTCGACAGTGGAACGGACTCAGCGCCGACATTCCGCATTGGGACAACGAGCTCCGGAAAACTTGATCGATCATGTGATCACCGGGAATTGTCCGACGAGGCCAAGAGAAGAATTCTCTACGAAACGGCAAGGAGCTGTTCGCTCTGTAAAGATCAGCGGAGGTATTCATGAGACGACTTGTTGCGATAGTTGTTTTATCCCTGTTCGCGGTGTCATCGGCCCTGTGCAGCGCGGCCCCGGCTGCCGAGCCGGTCCGGATCGCCTACAGCTCGGTGAACCCGCACGCTTTACTGGTCTGGATCGCAGAAAAGCGAGGGCTATACGCCAAGTATGGCCTCTCGTCGACGCTTGTCTATGTTCCCGGCGGCTCGGTAGCGATTCAAGCGCTGGTTTCGGGAGACATCGACTTAGCTCAGTTGACCGGCCCTCCCGGCGTGATCGCGAATATGAAGGGCGCAGATGTCGTCTACATCGCGATGACCGATGACAAAATGGGTTATCAATTGGTGACGCGCCAAGACGTCAAAAGACCCGCCGAGCTAAAGGGAAAACGATTAGGCATCAGCCGGTTTGGTTCCTCTTCTGATTTCAGCACCAAAGTCTTGCTTAAGAAAATCGGCATCGATCCAAAGGATGTAACCATTCTTCAGATCGGCAATGAAACCCAGCGTTTGGTGGCGCTCAAGTCCGGCGGCATCGATGGTTCTATTTTCAATGCGCCGTTCGGTGCCGAGGCGAAAAAATTGAATTTCAACATTCTCGCCGACGCGGGTGCGCTCAACATTCCGTACTTCAATACGGGAATGTGTGGCAGTACTCAATTGATGCAGAAAAACGAAACGCGAATGTTGAATTTTTTGCGCGCCTATCTAGAGGCGATCAAAATTTTCAAAACCGAGCCGGAATACACCTTGAAGGCGCTTGCGCAATTTAGCAAGGTAAACGACCACGAGCTGCTTAAAGAAGCCTATGAGTATAACAGAGCGCGAATCCCCGATGTGCCGTATCCCTCCGTAGTAGCGATGCAGGCGGTGGTGGACACACTCGCGGAGAGCGAACCCAAGGCCGCCAAGGCGGACGCTAAGAAGTTTATCAACGACCGGTTTCTAAAGAAGCTCGAAGACGAAGGCTTTGTACAGAAGTTGTTTGGACGGTAACAGGCGCCTGCCGCGCATGCCATGTGCTGCGGAGAATGCGGCCGCTGAGCGATAGGCCAGGTTAGAACACGATGGTCAGTGGCGTGCTATCGCGGAATCTTTCCGATCTCGAGTTCGGCACCGGCCTTTAACAACGGCTAGTTGCCTTTTGCCTTTCTGGCTGCGGCAATGTCTCCTTCGCTCAGGTGATAAAAGCGCACCGGATTGTCGAAGAGCATCTTGTTTTTGAATTCCTCGGACAAGTCCTTGCGGGCTCTCAGGTGAGGGAGGTCGCCGCCGAACTGGTCGCGTTCGCGCTCGTGCGGAAAGTCCGATGCCCACATGATTACATCCGGATGAACCAGCTCCGGAATATAGGGCGCGGTGCGCTCTTCGACCTCCATCGTCACAAAGATATTGCCCGATTTGAAGAACGTGCTGGGCGGCGACTTGAGATTCGGCGCCAGGCGCGCGGCAAATTTTTCGTAATCTTCTTCCATTCGGTCCATCATGAACGGGACCCAGCCGGCGCCTGCTTCGAGATAGGCGACACGAAGCTTGGGAAATTCCTGAAACACCCCCTGGAAAACCATGTTGGTGATTTGCAGAAATAGGCCCACAGGATGCTCGAGCATGTGCGCTTCTAAGAAGCTGGCGACGCGATCAAGACCAAGGTTTTGGCTCACGCCGCCGTGAATTGTGAGCGGCACATTGAGCCGCTGTGCCTCATCGTAGATCTCGTGGTACAAGGGCGAGCCGTAGAGAGGATTGCGATTGTTGGTGACGGAGGGCAACAAACCGGCGCAAAAACCCAATTCTTTGACACAGCGGCGCAATTCAGCGGCGGCTGCTTTGGGAGCTTGCGGAGCAAGGAGGGCAACACCCTTCAGACGCGGTGTTTGGCTGGTAAAGCGGTGATAGAGCCAATCGTTATATCCCTGGGCTAGCGCCGAAGCCCATGCGGGCAGTTGGATCATACCGAGCGCCAGGGCCGAGGTCGGATAGAGAACGGCCATATCGATGCCATGCTCATTTTGGAAGCGGATCCAGGCCTCGGCGTCAGGATCTTCGCGCTTGCCTTTGCGCGCCAGGCCGCGCTGCCAGCCATCGGCATCGAACAGCGGCCAACTGGAGTGCCAGTTCATCTCGCCAAAATTGCCTTTGATGTGATCGAAGAGATCCTTGTGCTGCTCCATGATGTGTCCGTCTGCATCGATGACCAAATCTGCCATTGTGCCTCCTGATTTGATGCTTCAAACTGCCGCGCTGCCGTACTGCCGGCGGGATTTAAACCCGGGCGAAACTGGTTTCAGAATATCTGTCCGCAAGCTTCTGGTCGAGCGCTCACTGCAAAAAAATTTTCTGATATTCTTTCTTTTTGACTTCGTAATCTTCTTTGCTGAACGGGTACATCTGCACAAATTTAATTTTATCGGCATCGGCCAGAGGCGGATAGATACCTTGACGATTGACGAACTCGCCGGTCTTTGCCTGGATGGTCATGCTCTCTTCGTCGAGAAAGAAGTCGATGAAAGCTTTGCCGGCGTTGGGACGGGGAGCTTTGGATCCAAGGCTGATGTACTGCCCGTCACCGAGCATATTGTAGTCGCGGACGTAATCGAGATTGGCTCCTTGTTTGTTATAGGTCAAGACGAAGCGCGCGAAAGTAATCCCGATGGGTGTTTCACCGGTGCCGACCCGATCGGCGGCGGGAACGATCGACTCGACGAATATCGGTTTTGCAGCGGCCAAATCACGAATGAACTTTTCCGCCCGCGGTTTTGACATGATCTTGTCCAGACTGGCGAGCCATTGGGTCGTCAGTGTATGGTTCACCGGATGCGGCATGACCAGCTTGCCGCGGTATTCCGGCTTGACGACATCCTCGAGCGTTTTTGGCGCTTCGGAAGCTTTGATGTTGGCTTTGTTGTATATCACCCCATAGAGCACGTTTCGGTAACGAGCTCCGAGATTCGGATCAATGGCCTCTTTAGCGAAGCCTTTGAACGACGGCGATTGATATTTCACGAACACACCTTCTTTGGCGAGGAGATGCATGTGGTCGCCGGTCATCGCGACTACGTCAAAGAGGGGTTTGCCAACGCGAAACTCGGCCAGAGAGCGATCGAGAACTTCGGTGGAGCCGCCGCGCCAGTATTCCATTTGGAGCCCGGTCTTTTTCTCGAAAGCTGCCTTAATCGCATCGGCGGTGAAGGTTTCCATGGATGTGTAGACGATAACCTTGCCGCCTTCTTTTTTTGCCGCCTCGATCGACTTGGTATCTTGGGAGAAGACAGTCTCTCTCGCGAAGAGCATCAGCAGGCCAACTAACAGGGCCGAAATCCACATCGTCAAACTCCTTTTCCGTTATTTGCTGGAATTCTCTCTTGCTGGTTATATTTCAGCGGGATTAATCCCGTCAAGGCAGTTGCGTTTCGCAAGCTTGAACGATGGTCTCTGTGAACCATGGCAGTGACATGGTCATCACAATTGGGCAAATCTTTGCGACAGAAGATTAGGCTGGCCATGCTGTTTAGAAAAGAGGCGCTCGATCTCGGTGGGCGAGAGCCGGCGGTTTCCATTGCGGCTTCTGGTCTTTGTCGATGAGGCGAGCCCTGACACCTTCGCGGAAATCGGATCGCGCGCAAAAATTCACAGCCATGTTCCATTCGCGCAGAAAGACTTCTTCCAACCCGAGCTTTTTGCCTTCGTTTATCTGTCGAAAGATAGCCTTTGCCGACGTTGGCGAACCGCTAAGATAACCATCGATTGCGCTTTTGATCCACTCGTCTGTACCGCGCCAGCTACGTAATGCGGCATCGACAGCCTCGATGGCGGGTTTATCAGTCAACGATCGAATCGTATCAAGCCGCTGCATGATTGCTGATCGGCCACTCGTCATTGAATCCGCAAAGCCCGAGAGATGACGACGTAGTATTTCTTTGTCATGCGCCTCATCGGATTTCCATTCGAGCTTTGCTAACCCATCCAGCGCCTGCGATTTCTTGTTTGATGTTATAATGCCATCGGCCATACCGATGGCAGCGGCATCTCGCCCGTCAAAGCGCGCGCCGGTCAGCGCAAGAAACAATCCCAAACTGTCCGGCAAACGATTTAGAAAATAGGTTCCGCCTACGTCTGGAAATAGTCCTATGGCGATCTCGGGCATGGCCATTAGAGTGCGCTCGGTGACCGCCCGATAGCTTGCTCCATTCATAATCCCGATACCGCCGCCCATGGTGATTCCGTCAGCCCAACAAAGGAGCGGCTTGGAATAAATGTGTATAAGATAATCAACTAAATATTCTGCCGTGAAGTATTGAGCACCGGAGCCGAGATCCGGTCCCTGCTCGAGCGCAACTGCAAGCGCCTTGACGTCGCCGCCGGCGCAAAAGGCTTTCTCTGAATCTGAGTGCAAAACGACGCAGACCACATCTTCCCGAGCGCGCCATTTCAGCAAGGTGGTTTCGATGTCACGGAACATGGCGAGGGTGAGCGCGTTTAGCGCGCGCGGGTTGTTCAAGTTGATAAAGCCCAGCGCGAAATGGCCTGCCCTTGTTTCTGAGAAGACGACGTTCTCGGATGGTTTCGTCGAAGGATTAATCATCAACATGCTATCGGACGGCGGAACAAAAATGTCAATGGTGGACGTTGAGTGAACATTGATTGGTAGATTTGGCCGCTGGTTTTGACCGTCATGAATTTTTTGTCGTGCAAATTGCGGCATAAAATCGCCGCCTTAGAAGGCACGTTTCAAATCTTTTGCTCGCGGCATAGTGATTGCTACGTCACTGGAAACGCGTGGTAAATGCACGACAGAGAGGGACAAAATGGAAACATCAGAGACGGCCGAATATATTCAGATTAGTTGCGAGAACAGCACATATAATGCTGCACTCTGCCACCGATGTGGTACGAAGATTTTTCCGGCGGAACTCCTAGACGCGCATCTCGACCGGCATCAGATTAAAGACCTCTATCTTGAAGGCGAGCTTAAAAAACTACAATTCGCCATGGCGCGAATGCGATAGCGGCATTTAGTGTTCCGTGGAGCACAGCTCGAGCTTTACCTCCTCAGTTCGAGTTTGTGGCTAGCACCCAAGGGTGTCCCTCGCAGCGGGGACACCCTTTTCCCAATCTAGCCCTCAGTAAAAAATTTCGCATCCGAGAATTTTTCGTCGGAGAACCCTCTTCCGTAGTTCAGGGTCTTGGTCAGTTCTCTTCGCCGGCGTGCTCCTAAGCGGATCGCTCGCCTGTGCTCTTCATTGGGGAAATCTCAAAGCAATCTGCGATCGCCTTGACATCATCGGGAGCCTTTCCTATGGTCGCCGCTGGTGAATGGTTTGCGTCACATGGATTGCTGAAGAGATATCCCATGAAGCGGATTAAAATTGTTTGCGCGTTTGTAATCGCCGCGCTGTTGATCTCGCCACGGATTCTAACTGTTGCGCATGCCGCTGAACTCGAGAAGCTAAACGTTTGCTATTCATCGATAGCCGCAACATCGGTTTCGACCTGGATACCGAAAGAAGCGGGGATCTACCAGAAGTACGGGCTCGACGTAAACGCGGTCTATGTCTCCGGTGCTCAGGCGATTTCCACGCTGATTTCCGGTGACACGCAGATCGTACAAGGTTCCGGCGCCGCCGCCGTTCTCTCCCGACTATCCGGAGCCGATGTGACGATCATCGGTACAACGATCAATGTCGTGCCGATGAGTCTTGTGACGACTCCTGATATTGGCGGAGTGCAGGATCTCAAGGGCAAAACATTCGGAGTAAGCCGCTTCGGCTCGCTCACCGACATTGGCCTGAGAAAAGCCGTCAGCGAGTTTGGCCTCGACCCCGCGACCGATATCAAGATGGTTCAAACCGGCGGCGTGCCGGAGATTTTGCTCTACATGCAGCAGGGCGTTATCAAGGGAGGCTTGATCTCATCGCCGACTCTCGAGAGAGCCAAAGAGCTTGGCTATAAAGAATTATTGAACCTTGGCCAAATCAAATATCGTTATCCCGGCACCGCTCTGGTGACCACCGGATCGTTTATCAAACATCGGCCGCAGACGTTAAACCGGTTCCTCAAAGCAACTCTTGAAGGAATCAAATACGCCAAAGCCAATCCGGATTTCACGGTTCGAGTGCTGGGCAAATACACGCGCAACACCGACACCAGACTTTTAAACAGCGCCTTTAAAAGTTACGTGCTCGGCTATATTCGAAATGTGCCGACCATCACCCAACCAGAGATGGAATCGGTGTTGGAAGATATTGCGGCGCGAAATCCAAAGGTCAAAACCGCCGATCCTAAACAATTTTACGATCTCGCGCCGCTTGAGCAGTTGATCAAGGAAGGATTCGTTAAAGAACTCTATCCGGGATAGAGGGCTAGCGTTTTCCGCCTTCGTGTTATGACACTGTGACAAGTAGCTCCGAGAACAGAACTTCCAACCGCCTAACCTTCGCTGGATATACAGGTGCGTTCAAGCTCTGCTTGATGGATAGGAAAATATGTCCTGCATGCTGACTCACTTCTTCTACTGCATCATAACGTCACTGGTGATTTGTTTATTTCCGGCAAGTCTTGTCGCGGCTCAGAAGGAACGACCGATTGACGTTATTGAGGACAATAGCTTTTTGATCGAGGAGGCGTACAATCAAGAGCCGGGCGTGGTTCAACATATTTTCACGGCACATTATATCAATGATTCACGTCGACGTGGCTGGGAATTTAGTTTCACTCAAGAGTGGCCGGTATTCTCGCAAAACCATCAATTTTCTTACACGATCCCTTCATATCACCTGGTTGAAAATGGCGATCGGCAAAACGGACTCGGCGACGTGTTACTCAACTATCGCTATCAGTTGCTGGAAGAGGACGAAACGAAACCCGCTTTCGCTCCTAAGTTCAGCCTGATTCTTCCATCCGGCAGTCGTAGGCGCGGCACCGGGTACGGAGTTGTCGGCTATGAATTGGGTTTGCCTTTTAGCAAGAAGGTTACCGGGCAGTTCGCCTTGCATGCCAACTTCGGATTGACCTACCTGCCGAATGCTCGTGCGCGTCTCGGCAGCGGCGGGCTTTCATCCGAACATTCGTTGGTATCGTACAACCTCGGTGCAAGTGCAATCTACGCGGTGTTTCCCCGTGTGCATCTTATGCTGGAGTGGCTCGGCGATTTTGAAGAAAGCATCGATGACAATGGCAAAGACGAACGCACGTTCATGCCCGTCCTGTCTCCGGGCTTACGCGCAGCGATCGTCGATCGACCGATGCTGCAAATTGTTGCCGGGGCTGCAGCGCCGATCGGTCTCAATCGGAAAGCGGACAACTACGGCGCTTTCCTCTATCTCTCGATTGAGCACGACCTGTTCTGAGCGGCTATGGGTCTTTTAGGCAGGCAAGACACCGCGCCGAATCTGCGGCATAACTCAAAGCAAGCCGACCTGCGTTCCGGCGGGTTAAGTCGGACGTTCGCAGCCGATCTCCCCAATGAGTACCCGGAACGAATGTCCGGGCACTCACAGCACGAGCGGCAAGCTAGAGTTATGAATGCGAATGCCCGACCATCAATCGATCGGCGGGCGGGGAGTGGCGAGAATGAGAACGATCACTGTAGGTGATTCGTTCGGCACGCAAACCGAGTTGTTTTGCCTGCTCCTGGCAAGACCGGCAAACGACCATGTTTAGAAATACAAGGCCGTTTTCTTCGCTGATCACCCGGTATTTCTCGCCTGTGGCTACTTCGTCGCAATGTTGGCAAATGAATTCCATGGTTGCCGAATGGAGCAAGTGCCATACCCAAAAACATCAATCCGTGGAATTATCGCAAATGACACAAAACAACCAAAAACTCCAACTCGTGTCCCATCAGTAAGAATGCGGAGCCTTAACGGTGTTGCGTTAGAGAGACGTCTAGATGTCCTGGTGAGCGCGGTCCATCCGATATCCTACTGCCGAGTGCCGAATGTATTTTGATCGACCATCCATTGCTTTTGCGCTGAGTGGTCAATTCGTTGATTCTCGACTTTCTGATCTTTGGCGGTGACGCGAAGAATTTCCAGTGGTTCGCTGGACGAGCTTTCAAACCAATACTTAAACCCACGAGGGATCAAAATGCCTTCGCCTTTGTTAAACTCGCCGATAACTTCATCGCCCTCGCCATAAAACTTTACGGTGCCGCTCATCACATACCAGAAAGCATCGTCGCCGGTATGCGAGTGTAAGTTGTTTTCGCCGCCATCCTTTACCACCTGCACTTGGACCTTCATTAGATCGCTGTTGCAGACCTGGAGGGTTTTTTTGACTCCGTCGAATTGCGGCGTCTGGTATTTAAAGACTTTCGGTTCTTGCGCCATGCATCACCTCGCCTATTTATTTTTCACCGTGGGAGACCACGGCGAACTGTTTCCGAGCTTATTCCCAGGACAGATGTTTCGTCAAGAGCTAGTCTGCTTGCGACCTTAACTGCTCCGGAGAATATCTCGTGTGTTGACGACTGTGTTGGCCGCGTATACTTTTCGTCAATTAAGCCTTGCTTCGCGCGAAAGATGTCGTCAATTCCAGCGCTGAAGCAAGGGTCGTCAGATATTGTTCGGGTGTCGCATAGCGGCATGTTGCGGCAACCACCCAGGCTTCAGATCTAGCCGGGAACTAAATTGAGCCATTTCTAATGGCGGCTCGGGAAAGGTGCAGAGAAATGAGCGAGCTGATTATTACTAACGCTTTGATTGTGCCGATGACGCAAGAGAAGAGATCATTTCATGGTTATGCGCAGGTGAAAG
Organism: Deltaproteobacteria bacterium; assembly: GCA_021323355.1. Classification (GTDB taxonomy): domain Bacteria; phylum Desulfobacterota; class Binatia; order UBA9968; family UBA9968; genus WHTF01. Next base: position 1,626 of record JAJONK010000150.1, on the reverse strand, counting down.
ATGGCATTATAGCCGACGTCGGCGCGGGAGCGCCCGCCGCGGTAGGTTCCGGTGAACTCATCGATGCCGCCGGCTGCGTTCTACTTCCGGGGCTCATCAATGCCCATACGCATCTCTATCAAGTGCTGCTGCGGGCGGTCTGGGAAGACCTGCCGTTGATGCCGTGGCTGAAACGCATTTATGGCGCTGCCCAGGTGCTACGACCGGACCATTTCTATACCGGCTCGCTGCTCGGTTGCGTCGAAGCGATTCGCAGCGGCGTGACAACGGTCTGCGAACATAACTTCCTTAATCCCGACCCGGAGTGCGCGTTTGAATCGGTGCGGGCCATTGAAGAGTCGGGGCTTCGGTCGGTATTTGCCCGGACGATCATGGACACCGGAGAAATCGTGCCGGACTGCACGCGCGAGACGCCGGAAACTGCATTCGCTCGAATCGAATCGGTTCTTTCGCGGCATAGATACCACGATAAACTCAGCTTCATGACCGGGCCGAACACGCCGCCGATCAACACCACGCCGGCGTTGCTCAAACAGATTCGTGGATTCGCAGACGCTGCGGGAATCGGAATAAGCGCCCATGTCGCCGAGTCGAGGTCGGTGTTGGAATGCGTGCAAAACGAACACGGCGCGGCGGGCGTCGTTGAGTTTCTGCATCGGTTCGGCATCCCTGGGAATAACACTATCTTCGCTCACTCCGTTCACATTTCCAAAGAAGAAATCGCCATACTCAAGCAAACCGGCACGTCGGTGTCGCACAATCCAGTGAGTAATATGATGCTCGGAGACGGTGTCGCTCCCGTTGTGGAGATGCTGCGCCAGGGTGTCAACGTCGCCCTGGGTACCGACGGGGCGGCAAGTAATCATTCCCAAGATCTTTTTGATACCATGAAGGCGGCGTCGCTGCTGCAAAAAGTTCATCATCAAAACGCCGGCATCATCGAGCCGTACGCGGTTTTGCGAATGGCGACTGCCGGCGGGGCGGCCGCTCTTGGCTTGTCATCGGTCTGCGGCACGCTCGAGGTCGGCAAGCGCGCCGATTTGATTCTGGTCGATTTAGACACCGCGCATGTCCAGCCAATCAATGACGTCTTCAGCCAGATCGTCCACTGCGCCAAGGCAAGCGATGTAAGAACGGTGATCGTCGACGGCGAGATACTCATGCGCAATCGCCAACTGAGCCGTCACGATGAGGGAAATCGCCAACTGAGCCGTCACGATGAGGGAAAACTGTTGTCGGATGCCAAGCAGGCCAACCGTGACTTGATGAACCGTGTGAACAATTTGTCGTTCTAGTTGTTAGTGGAATTGTCTTGGACGATGCTACGCAAATCGAGCCTGGCGGGTCTCAACCCGGGCTGGTGGAAAATGCTTGCTCCCGGCACGATGGGCGGGGGCCTTTGCGAGTTCATGATGATCTGTGCACTAGAGGTTATCCGCGAATATCCGACGCGAACACGTCGAGTAATAGAAGGACGCGAGCCGGTTGCGTGTAACCTGTAACTTGGGAGTTTCAGCCGCGTGCTCTAGACCATGATTTATTTGCTCCTCGCAATTGTCGGGTCCGGTTTGATCCCGGTCCTGTTCCGCGGCTTTGCCGATTGGCGCGTGAACGTGTTCTGGGCGA
>JAJONK010000612.1 GCA_021323355.1 Deltaproteobacteria bacterium | reverse complement strand
CTAGCGAGCGAAGGATTCGCCGGCCCCGAAAGCGTCCTCGAAGGAAAGTTTGGATTTTGCCAAACATTTTCTGATTCCCCTGATCTCCCCTATCTCACCCATCGATTGGGCACAAAGTTCGAAAGCCTTAACATTTGCATCAAGCGTTGCGCCTGCCACATCAATGCTCACGCACCCATCGAAGCGTTGCAAAAGCTGCGCGGGAAAATTGGTTTTGCACCGGGCGACATTCAGGAAATCGTCGTCGGCGGAATCGAAAAGTTGGTGACCCATCACGCCAACTACCAGCCAAAAGATTTGATGATGGCGCAGTACAGCATTCCTTTCTGCGTCGCCCTGAGTCTGTATTTCGATCCCACAGACCCTGAGTCCTTTGATGAGAGCAAGCTCACGGACAAAAAAATACTTGCCATGATGCGCAAGATTCGTCTTGAAACCGACTCGGAGATCGAACAAAAAGGATGGGACCGCGCCGCGCGGGTCACCATTGGCCTTGCAAACAAGCAGCGTCACTCGAGTCTGGTTATTCACTTCAAAGGCACACCCCGTAACCCTCTGAGTCATTCGGAAGTGGAAGACAAAGCAAGAAAGCTAACCCACAGGCTCTTGTCGGAGCGGCAGCTGGATGGCCTGGTAGAGGCTGTCGATCAATTAGAAAAGATCGATGATGTCTCGCGCATCGGTGATCTCCTGCGACAAAAACCATGAAGATCGTTGCCATCGACACCTATCCTTTGGTGTTGCCGGTCCAGGAGATTTACGGCGGAGCCGCCGGGTTTCTCGAGGACTGCCGCTCGTTGATCGTTCGCGTTGAGACGGAAAATGACATCGAAGGTTGGGGCGAAGCCACGCAGGGACGCCCCGGCAATACTTATGAGACGTTAGAAACGATGGAGATCATGGCGCGAAAGTATTTTGCGCCCGCGCTGATCGAGATGGATTTGGAAGACACCGGAGCTGTCCTGCTGAAACTTCATCGTGCACGCCAGGGTCACCCTATCGCAAAGGCCGCCATCGAGATGGCTCTTTATGACGCATTGGGTAAATTCTATCGACTGCCGCTCTGTCGCTTTTTCGGCGGGCCCTATCGTCGGGAGATAGATCTAGTCGGTGGATTAGGAATGGATCTTGGACCGCAAGCCATCGGTGTGCGCGCGGCTGAACTTAAACGAGAAGGATTTGTTACCTTCAAAATAAAAATCGGCCAGCAAAATCATCGCAATGACATTGAACGGGTGCGCGCCGTTCGCCAAGCGGTCGGTGATGAAGCCTCCATCCGAGTCGACGGCAATGGGTCGTATTCCTTCGTTGACGCCCGATCTGTGTTGAATGAACTGAGGCAATATCGCATCGCCGATGCTGAGCAGCCATTGGCGCGCGGAGACTTGAGTAACCTGGCGGAACTGCGTCGCGCTGTTGGCATTCCGATCGCGGCTCAAGAAAGCGTGACCTGCGCCGAAGATGCGCTAAGGGTGCTGGAAGAGCGAGCAGCCGATCTCTTAAAGATCAAACTCACACATATCGGCGGATTTCAAAAAGCGCTCGAAGTGGCTGCGGTCGTCGGAGCGAAGGGGCTTCCGGTGGTCGTCGGCCAGGGAAGCGCGTGCACGACAATTCTTTCCGCCGCTGAAATGCAGCTTCACAGCTCATTGAAAAAGCGTCTTGGCGAGCAAGATATCTTCAGTCCGATCCTGGTGACTCGCGGCAAGGCAAGTCCGCCCATGACCGCCGGTCTCGGTATCGAAGTAAACAAACAGAAATTGCAACACTTGGCCAGACATAGCTAGTACATCAGCTCTGAGTTACCGTGCAGCAGCGTCTAGGAAAGCGGTTCGACAATATGAACCGTCCTTGGCTGTTGCTTATTTTTCCTCTGCGTAAATCGCGGCTAATCAGTAGCCCGTGGCAGGAGTTGCTATCCGACACTTGCGTGCGGAAGTTTCGGTATTCATTTAAGGTTGCCACGGATATTTCAATTTGTCCCGCCTCCAAAAGCACCGGCCGCTGCTTTGAGTAGGTCGGCGGCCAGCGATCGGCTTACCGGTTCGGCAGTTAATTGCTCTATTTGCTTCTTCTTATTCACGGACGGTTAACTGGGTGCCACCGCGTTGAGGGATCGATGCGTTTATTTTGCGCGTGTCTTTTTCTGAAGTTATCGCACACGTTGCTCGGGAACTTGCGTTATGCCGGTGCCCGCAAGGTTCTTAGGACACCCGCTAAACCTTCTAATTCCGAAGTTTTCGAGTAACTCTCGCAGTGACTCAAGGTCAACCGCAGACTCGAGAAGGTTTCTGTAACGTTCCAATGCGCCGAAATCAGTGCAACGGTCCGCCAAGGGCCGCAAGACCTCAAAATCAGTGATAACGCCAAAATTAATAGTATAGTCGACAGCCAATGCCGATTGACTGAATGATACTTCTAACGCTATCACAAGAATCAACTTCTTCATTCTGGTTTGAGCCTCTAATCTGAAGCTCAGGTGTTGCTGTCAAGCAACCAGCCTGAAGCGCTCAGTTAGATATTCTCACGGCTTGAGGATCGCAACTTTGCATAACACACCTTTTGTCTCGAGCAGGGCACGCATGCAACCTGGAGAGTCGCTGGCATGGCTAGCTCCTACAATCGCAATTGCCCATGCAGGATTATTCTTTGTGATTGCCTCCAAAATATGAGAGGCGAATTTCGAATCCCGATCAGTTCTCTCGTAACCTGAAACCTCAGTTCTTTTCCAGGAATTTCGGCTCATCGCTTCTAGGGTTTCGGTGCTGGGTATGGAAATATCCGTTAGCAAATAACTTTTGTAGACCGCGAGGCGATCGCGAGCGTAATGCATAATCACCGATGAATCGGGAACATCTCTACCTTGGTCAAGCCAAATAGTCTTGACGTGTGGAAACATTTCCTCATGCGTGTCAGCTTCAAAGCCCATCGCTTCGGAAATGGCATTTACGAAGTCCTGAGGTGCACCGGGCCACTCTTCTTCCGCCATGCGGTGGAGGACAGGTCTCTGTTGCTTGACTTGTTCAAAGATCTCTCTGTCCCACTCGATGGCGATGAAACCG
>JAJONK010000149.1 GCA_021323355.1 Deltaproteobacteria bacterium | reverse complement strand
GGGTTTTACCTGCAAAGAAATTAGAATGCAAGAGGCCGAAGAGCTCTACGATCTCCGTGAAGCGCTCGAAGCATTTGCGGTGCAAAAGGCGATTGAAAAGCTTACCGATGCTGGGCTTGATCAGCTGCGCGAGAAGATGGATTTGTACGGCGGCGACGTGCAGAATCGGTTCACTAGAGAACGTCTTATGTACGATCAGGACATTCACCTTGAGATCGCTCAATTGGCTGGCAACGAGACGTTGAAAAAAACGCTTGGGCATGTTTTTGAGCGGATCGTCTTGAAACGCAGAACCGACGGGCTCTATGACGCCGCGCGCGGCGTCAACGCTCATCAACAGCATCTACGGCTGTTGCAAGCGATGGAGCAGCGCAATATCGCTGAGGCGGTGAGCATCGTCCGGGCGCACATCCGCAAAGGAAAACAGAACGTGCTTTCAGATTTGGAGCAAAGGTTGGCGATCCGAGAATTACGTGCAACAGCAACGGTTGAAAAAAGTGAAAACCAAACACAAAGAAAGGAAGAGAAATGGCCGCAGATCTAGTGATAAAAAACGGTTGGGTGGTAACACCCGAAGAAACGTTCCAAGGGGGAGTTGCCATCGGCAACGAGAAAATCGTCGCGATCGGCGCTAACGATGTATTGCCTCAGGGGAAAGAAGAAATCGATGCCAAGGGAAAACACATACTCCCGGGGATCATCGATGGACACGTCCACTTCAGGGAACCAGGGATGACCCACAAAGAGGACTTCACCACCGGGTCGACCGCCGCCGTTTGTGGCGGAATCACCTCGGTCGTTGACATGCCGAATACCGTTCCCCCTACGGCCCAAGCCGAGCAGGTGAAGATAAAGCAGCAGCTGGGCGAGGCCAAGTCACTCGTCGATTTTGGCGTCACCGGTGTCGTCGTGCAAACCAACACAAAAGACATTTTGCCGATGGCCGACGCCGGCGCCATTGGCTTCAAGATTTTCTTCGGTGAGACTATTGGTAATCTCCCTTTCCCGGACGACGGCATGTGCATGGAGGCGTTCGACTACATCGCGCAATCGAAGTTGCCGTTGGGAATTCACGCAGAAAATCGGCAGATCATGGCGTACTGCACCAACAAGCTAAAAAGCGAGGGAAAGAACGAGGCCCGTTACTGGGAGGCATCGCGCCCGGATATCTGCGAGGCAGAATCCGTCCATCACGCGATTTTCTTCGCAGAGATGTTCGGCACCAAGCTGCATGTCTTCCATATGAGCTCCAAACAGGCAGCCTACATGGTGCGCGATGCCAAGGCCCGAGGCATGAGGATCACCGCCGAAACCGGCCCGCATTACCTCCTGCGCGAGCCCAACGACATGGATCAAGTCGGCTCATTGCTGAAGATGAACCCGCCGGTGCGAACCAAGGATCACGGCGAAGTTCTGTGGCAGGGCCTTCGTGAAGGATTTGTTGACACTCTGGCAACCGATCATTCACCGCATACTCTCGATGAAAAAGGTTCGGATATTTACGGAAAGCTCACCAAACCGGCAATCTGGGACTGCATCTCGGGTTTCTGCGGTGTTGAAACCGGCGTCCCCCTGATCTTGACTGAAGTGAACAAAGGCCGCTTGACGCTGAATCAGTATGTCAAGGTAGCCTGTGAAAATCCGGCTAGGGTTTGGCAGGTCTACCCAAAAAAGGGCGCCATCAGGCTTGGCTCGGACGGCGATATCACCATCGTCGATATGGATAAGGAAGGCACCATCGACGTCAATAAGCTGCACAGCAAGAACAAGCCGTCCCCGTGGCATGGTTGGAAAGTCAAAGGGCTGCCGGTATGCACGGTAGTGCGAGGTCATGTGCAAATGCGCGACGGCGAGCCTTGTGGTAAGCCGATAGGGCGCATGCTCAGGCCTTTAATCTAGGTCTCCGCAGTCAATTTACAGCGAACGTCCGGCGGCATACGCTGAATCGGTTCTAGAAGTGAGTGACGTTTTCTTTTCGTCCTAACTGAATTTGGGTTTGCCGCTGGCCGTCTTCGCTTTCGCAAGGAAGTAGTCGATGAAACGCACCGAAGCTTTCGAGATGTACCAGCCGACTTCGCTTAGTGAGGCCAGTCTGCTCCTGAAAGAGAAAGGCCCTGGCGGCCGTTTTCTTGCGGGTGGCACCGACCTGGTGATCGCGATGAAGGAAAAAGGGTTGGTGCCGAAGTATGTTGTCGATCTCAAACGGCTTCCGGGCTTATCCGGCATCCGTCAAAATAGCGACGGCAGCATTGTTATCGGCGCGTTGACGACCATGCGCGAGATCGAGATATCTCCGCTGCTCACGAAGAAGTATCCCTTTCTTTGCCAAAGCGCGGCGGAAGTTGGTTCAATTCAGATCCGCAACCGGGCAACCATCGGTGGCAACATGTCCAATGCCACACCTTCAGCCGATGTCGCGCCAAGCCTGATTGCGCTTCAAGCCACAGCAAAAATCGCCAGTTTCCGCAGCGAACGCAGCGTAGCGATCGAAGAATTCTTCCGCGGTCCCGGGCTGAATATCATGGATCCGGATGAGATTCTTACGGAAATCACGATTCCGAAAACTAGCCCACGGCTTGTCGGCGAGTACATCAAGTTTTCGCCCCGCGAGATGATGGATCTGGCATACGTCGGCGTAGCGGCAGCGTACACGGTCGGCGAAAAGGAAAATAGATGCGAGGACGTGCGGATTGTTCTGGGCGCGGTCGCTCCGACCCCGATTCGCGCGAAAAAGGCGGAAGCCGCGCTAGAAGGCCAAGTGCTCTCCGAAGAGTTGGCTGAGAAGGTTGGAGCCATCGCCGCGGAAGAGGCAAGACCGATCAGCGATGTTCGCTCATCAGCGGATTATCGGCGCGCCATGGTCGGAGCTATGACCAAGCGGGCGCTGCTCAATGCCATGGTCGGTCCGGCAAAGTCCTGGGTCGAGCGGCGCGATCGTAGATACTAGAACCAGTGCTGGAGAACCGCGGTTAGTTCCCTCGATCAATTCCATCGGTTCGATTATGTTTAAGTGAGGCAGTCATGGATAAGAAAATTCAATTGACGTTGAACGGGAAAAGCATCACAAGGGAAGTTGCCAGCCATCGGCTATTGCTCGACTTGCTCCGTGATGAAATCGGCCTTACCGGAACTAAGGAAGGCTGTGGCACCGGAGACTGCGGCGCTTGCACGGTTCTAATGAACGGCAAACCTGTCAATTCGTGCCTGATTCTCTCCGGCGAACTCGACGACGCGACGATTGTCACGATTGAAGGCCTCAAAATAGGCCCTGAGCTTCACGCCATTCAAAAGGCATTTATTGAAGATGGCGGCGCGCAATGCGGCTATTGCACGCCAGGGATGCTGATGATGTCGAAAGCATTGCTTGACGAGAACCCTACCCCCAGCGAAGAAGACATCCGCTTCGCTCTCTCCGGCAACCTTTGCCGTTGCACCGGATACGCCAAGATCATTCAAGCTGTCCAAGACGCGGCAGCGATGATGCGCGATAAGAGCGAGTGACCGGTTCTTCAGATGACGGCGGATCTATCTACCTATCTATTTTAAGATTGAACGTTTCACACGTTTTTAGGAGTTAGCCATGGCCGAGCTTACAGTTGTTGGGAAGCCAGTCACCCGTGTCGACGCAAACGAGAAAGTTACCGGGGAAGCAGTTTACGGATACGACCTGATCCTTCCGAACATGCTCTACGGCAAGACCCTATTCAGTCCCAAGGCACACGCCAGGATCAAGAAAATCAATACCGAGAAGGCCAAAAGCTATCCGGGTGTTGTCGCCGTCGTAACCGGCGTGGATGCGCCGTGGACGCATGGAGAAAGCATCAAGGACAAACCCTTCTTAGCTCGCGATAAAGTTCGTTATATCGGTGAACCCGTCGCCGCTGTCGCTGCAGAAGACGAGGATACTGCGCAGGCCGCAGTAAAGCTGATCGAAGTGGAATACGAAGATTTACCGGTTTACGTGGATCCGGAGCAGGCGGGCAAAGCCGACGCCGTTGCCATTCATGAGGATTTTCCCAAATACCGTAAAGCTGAGTTCATCGTTCCCGGCGCGCATGCCAACGTCGCTGAACACTTCAAGCTTCGCACCGGCGATGTCGAGCAAGGCTTCAAAGAATCAGATCTTGTGTTGGACGAAAGATATTTTGTGCCGATGATCCAGCATGCCGCCATGGAACCGCATTCGGCGCACGCGCAGTTTGATAAAGATAGCGGTCGTCTGACCATCTGGGTCGCCAACGACGCGCCGTTCCGCGCGCTTAATGAACTTACCGAAGCGCTGGAGATGCCAAAAGAAAAAATTCGCCTCATCAACCCGCTTCAGGGCGGCGGGTTCGGTTCCAAAGGGGGCTTGAAGGTGGAGCCGATCGCCGTAGCGCTGGCGTTCCACACCAACGGAAGACCGGTGCGCGTGAAGTTTAACCGCGAAGAAACCTTTATCTCGACATTGACCCGGCACGAGGCGGTCGTTTACTGCAAGACCGGTGTCAAAAAAGACGGCACGCTGATGGCGCGCGAAATGACAATCTACTGGGGCGCAGGTGCCTACGCTGAAAAGAGCCCGACGGTGTGCATCCGCGGCAGTTTGCCCGCCCCGGGTCCCTACCGGATCCCGCACGTGAAAGTCGATGGCTATGCTGTTTACACAAACAAACCGGTGGCGGGCTCGTATCGCGGCTACGGCATTCCCCAAGGGGCTTGGGCGGGAGAGCAACAGATAGACGAAATCGCCAAGCGCCTCAGCATGGATCCGGTTGAAATCCGCATGAAGAATATCTTTGTCGAAGGCGACATCTCATATTGGGGCGAGCAGCTTCATGCAGTGGGCTTGAAAGAAACGTTGACCAAAGCGATTGAAGCTATCGATTGGGGTAAGAAGCCGGCGCAAACCAAACCGGGTGTCAAAATCGGCAAGGGTTTCGCCTGCATTCAGAAGCCGACGCGCAGCCCCACCACGTCGGCGTCAGGTGTCGTCGTCGATACCAAAGGCGACGTCACCGTGCTTGCAGGCACTGTCGAAATCGGCCAGGGGTGCAATACCATCCTATCGCAAGTAGCGGCGGAAGAGCTCAAGGTGCCAATGGCAAAAGTTCACATGCACCCTCTCGACACCGACGTGATTCCGTATGATGCGTCAACGACTTCGAGCCGGAGCACCTATCATATGGGCAATGCGGTGCGCCGCGCGGCGATTCACGCCCGTGAACAGATCATGGAAGCCGCTGCTCCCATTTTTGAAGCGCGAAGCGAAGATTTAGATTGCGCCGACGGTAAAGTATTTCTCAAAGATCAGCCGCAGATGGCGCTGAGTCTTGGCGAGGTGGTACGCCGTAAGTTAGGTCCGGAGGGGATCGTTCGCGGCGACGGCGCATACACCTATGAGATCGGCAAAGATCTCGACCTGGAAACGGGTCACAGTGACCACGCGTCAGCCTTCTACATGTACGCCACGCAAGCCGCCGAAGTAGCGGTAGACGAGGACAGCGGTCGTGTGAGAATCCTGCGCATGTCCGCCGCGCATGACGTCGGCAGAGCCATCAATCCGCTGAACTGCGTCGCTCAGATCGAAGGCGGTGTGGTCATGGGCATCGGCTCCGCGCTGCACGAGGAGATGGTAATCGATCAGACCGGCAAGGTCCGCAACCCTTCCTTTCTCGACTATCATCTCGTCACTTCTCTCGATACTCCCGAACTCATTCCGATCATCGTTGAATGCAACGAACCTGAAGGTCCTTACGGCGCCAAGGGGCTTGGCGAACCGGGGCTCGCCCCCACCCCCGCCGCCATCGGCAACGCCGTCGCCGATGCCTTGGGAGTCAGAATTTACGATCTGCCGCTCAAGCCGGAAAATGTCTTTTGGGCTATTCAGAACAAGAACAAAAAAACCGCCGCCTGATATATTCGATCGTAATCCATTTCCTTTTCGTCTAAAATACGCCAAATTCCAGCGGCGCAAGGGTTAAGTTTCGCCCTTGTTTCGACATGGGGGTCGACGTGGTCGGTACCAAAAGGAAAAGTTCGTACATTTCTCTTATCCTGACGTTAGCGCTTTCTGCCTCTCGTTTTTCCACTGCGATCGCGGCCGAATCACCGGCAATTGGAACCCCGCGCGGGATTCAAACCGTGCCGGGAATGCCTCCGGTCATCGATCCGAACAATATCTACAGCGAGACGCGGCCTGACAAGCTGAGCGCAACAGTGGCAAAACACCTCTCGCGCGTTTATGTGCCGAATCGCAGTTCAAACGACGTCTGGGTGATCGATCCAACCACCGATAAAGTCGTCAACAAATTCCGCGTCGGCGTTCATCCGCAGCACGTTGTCCCTTCCTGGGATTTGAAAACTCTCTGGGTCAATAATAACGCCGAAGGACGAGACGACGGCAGCGTTACCCCGATCGATCCAGTAACCGGCAAACCGGGGAAGAATATTCCGGTCGATGACCCCTACAATATGTACTTCACACCCGACGGCAGCGCCGCGATTATTGTCGCC
>JAJONK010000148.1 GCA_021323355.1 Deltaproteobacteria bacterium | reverse complement strand
CTCGGAACATCACCGTGCCGTCGCTCGGGCGTTGGAGCAAGCCCATAACGCGCAACAAAGTGGACTTGCCACTGCCGTTGGCCCCGATGATCGCCAGAACTTCGCCGGCTTGTAACTCGAGAGCAGCAATCTGCAGCGTCGCAGTATCGCCGTAACGGACAACGACGTCGCGCAAGCTCAGGAGAGTCGCGGCCACCGCAACTGCTCCCGCTGCTGGATACGCGTGAGAAGAAGATTGATTGCGAAAGTCAGCCCCAGCAGAATCAAGCCCAGCGCAATGGCAATTTCAAAGTTGCCTTTGCCGGTTTCCAGCACCGTGGCCGTGGTGAGAACGCGAGTTTGGTTACGAATATTGCCACCCACCATCATAGAGGCGCCGACTTCCGAGATCACACCACCGAAGCCGGCCATCACCGCCGCCAACAGCGGCAACTTCGCCTCCCTCACCAGTAACCAGAGTAACTGCGGCTTCGAAGCGCCGATGCCAAGCAGTTGCAGCGCAAGTTTGGGATCGAGAGCCTGGAAACTCGCCATGGTCAAACCCGCGACGATGGGAAAAGCGATAATCACCTGGGCGATGACCATTGCCGTCGGCGTATAGATCAACTCCAGGAAACCCAGGGGACCGCTGCGCCACAGGAAAATCGAGATAAACAAACCGACCACCACAGGTGGAAGGCCCATACCGGTATTGATCAAAGCTACGGTAGTGCCGCGACCGGGAAATCTTGCAAGCGCGAGAGCAATACCGAGGGGCATGCCGATCAAAAGCGAAATGAAGGTCGCACAGCCGGAGATCTGGAGTGAGCGCCAGGTGATGGACCACACTTCGCCATCCAGGCCAAAGACCAGTTCCGCAGCCTTAAGGACACCGTGCCAAATCAGCTCCATGTCATGCTCCCAACTCTTCTTCCCGCTTGCCGGCGACGGGCACAAACAAAGGTTGGCCAAACTTTTCGACACCGAAGCTCTTGATCAGTTTTTGCGCTTGATCAGATACCATGAAGTCCGCGAAGGCCTTGCCTCCGACTGCATTCACGCGTGGCCCATTGGCGGGGTTCACTTCCAAAACGGAGTATATATTCAGCAACGTACGATCCCCCTCGACGAGAATCGGCAGTGTGACACGCCTTTGCAGCGCCAGATAAGTGCCGCGGTCGGTGACTGTATAGGCATTGCGTTCCTGCGCGATGCCGAGAGTTGCGCCCATACTCTGGCCCGACTCGATATACCAGGAACCCTGGGGCTGAATGCCGGCGGCTTTCCATAATGATTTCTCAAGATTATGCGTGCCGGAGTTGTCGCCGCGGGAGATAAACGGAGCGCTAGCGCGCTCGATCGCTTTGAGAGCCGCGCCCGCGGAGTTAAGCTTTGCAATTATAGCCGGATCGTCTTTAGGTCCAATAATGACGAAATCGTTGTACATCACTAGGCGTCGGTTGTGTAGTTTACCGTCGGCCAGATACTTTCTTTCCAAACTGGGCGCGTGAACCAGCGCAACGTCGGCATCGCCCTTGGCAGCGAGTTCCAGCGACTGGCCTGTGCCAACCGAGATAGTCTTCACGCTATAGCCGCTCTGCTTTTCGAACAGCGGCACCAGCACATCGAGCAAACCCGAATCCTGTGTGCTGGTCGTCGTCGACAAGATGACATTGCGGCTCGCGGCATCAGCGGCATGGCCGTCGGTGGCAAACAGCAGCCCAAGAAATGTTATGAGCACGCCAATGGCGATTTTGGCTGTTCGCATTTGATCAATTCGTTTGGATAATCCGCCCGGATTCGGAGCTGTCGTACCCGCCCATCGCTTCCAGGCGGCCGCGAAACTCACGCGAGCCGACAACGCTCAGTAAAGCTTGCACCCCGGCCGAGAAGAAACGCTCTTGCGGGATCACCGCGTCAAAGCGCTCGCGCGCCAGGGGTATAAAGTCGAGCCCTAACATCCGCGCCGTCGTCATGGTCGCCAGTCCGGTATCCACCTCGCCGCGCAGCACCCGCAATCCCACCTCGACGTGAGTCGCTACCGCGGTTTCGTAGCCGTTGAGTTTTTGCGAGTTGATCTTGAGTCGCGCCAGCGCGTGATCAAGATAGAGACGGGTGCCCGAACCGGCTTGACGGTTGATCATGCGCACTTTGCGCCGCGCCAAATCGGCAACCGCGCGCAGCTTCATAGGATTGCCCGGAGCCACCACGAGACCGAGCTGGCGATGAAACAGCTGGACGACTACGGCCTTCGTGCCCAGGAAGTTCTTGACGAAAGCCAGATTGTACTCGCCGCTGGCGGGATCCAGGATATGTGAGGTTGCGAGATCGGCAACGCCATCACGAAGGGCAGCCAAACCGCCGCTGCTACCGACGGGGTTCAAGAAAAACGAGGCGGGCTTTGTCTGCTGTTCAAACAGCTCGCGTAAAACGCCGAGACTGGGATCGTCACTGCCGGCGGCGAGCAGAAACGGACGCTGCTCCTGACGAAGGTCTCTGGTCTGCGGCTGAACTGCGCTCTGCTCAATCCAGGAGTCGATCAGTTTCCGCGGGAACGTCCATTTACCGGTGACTCGGGTGCAGGGAATCCTGCGCGCCTTTGCCAGCGCATAGACTTTTTTCTCGTTGATCCCGAGATAGCTGGCTACCTCTCGGGTGTTCATCAGTTGAGGTATGGGTTGCGCCATATTTCTGCCATAGCATATTCCCGAAGAAACACAAATTATTACAATTAATGACAAAAAGTCAGATCTGAAGGGAGAAGATTATAGTAGTGCAATGACAACGTGGCCGCCGAAGAAATCCTTCCTTAAATGGAGAAAAGATGCTTTTGAGGATCGGGAGCGGTGAGCTTATTGCCGAATCAGATGCGTGCTAGCGCTTCGCCGCCAACGGCGCTCAACACAACCACCAGCCAGGGAGGAAACTTCCAGAACATCAAAAGCGCAAATGCAATGAGTCCAAGCGCGAAGTCAGCGGGGGAATAGATCGCGTTTGTCCAGACGGGGTTGTACAGCGCAGCGAGCAATAAGCCGACTACAGCCGCATTGATGCCTTTCAAAGCAGACTGGAATATGGGGACCGAGCGAAGCAGATCCCAAAAAGGAAGCGCACCGATGACCAAAAGAAATGACGGAAGAAAGATCGCGACCAGTGCCAAGAATGCTCCGGTCCATCCATTCGGTTCAGAACTCATAACGGTGCCGAGGTAAGCGGAAAACGTAAAAAGCGGTCCCGGCACAGCCTGCGTCGCTCCATAACCTGCAACGAACTGTTCGACCGTAACCCAACCGGGACCGACGACTTCGGTTTGAAGCAGAGGCAGCACCACATGGCCGCCGCCGAAAACCAATGAGCCGACACGGAAAAAGCTGTCAAAAACTTCCACCGCATGGCTCGGCGCTATCTGTCGATAAAACGGTAGTCCAACCAGCAGGACGAAAAAGATTATCCAAGCGGCTATTCCGGTTCTTTTCGCTACGGGAAAGCGCATCTGCGCGAGTGAAGAAGACGTTTGTCCCGGGAAGATCACGGTGCCTAGTAGTCCGGCAATGACGATAGATGAAAGCTGTCCGAGGGCACGTGGCCACGCTAACGTGAAAATGGCCGCGAGAATGGCAATCGTCGCTCGTTCACGATCCGGACAGAGAGAACGCGCCATGCCCCAAACTGCTTGCGCAACCACGGCAACGGCCACGACTTTCAGGCCATGCAACCACCCTGCATCGCCAGCGCCAGCGAAAACGCCGATCCCCAAACCGAAGGCGATTAGCGCAAGCGCGGACGGCAAGGTAAACCCGATCCAAGCCGCGATCCCGCCAAGGAAACGCGCGCGGAGAATGCCAATCGCTATGCTGACCTGGCTACTTGCCGGCCCTGGTAGGAATTGGCAAAGAGCCACCAGATCCGCATAACTTTGCTCATCGATCCACTTTCGATTTTTGACGTACTCTTCATGGAAATAACCGAGGTGCGCGATGGGACCGCCAAAAGAAGTCAGTCCCAGCCGCGTCGAGGCCCAAAGCACCTCGAGAAAAGAACCGTGGCTCTGATCCTCTGTTGCTGTATAGTGCGCACTCTCAACGCTGTCACTCATAGTGCTCGGCTACCTCTTCGAGCGAACCCTCCGCGATGGTCAAAGCTTTTAGAGCGGTCTCTAAATCCTCACTCGGGTGAGTCTTGAGAAACTGTCCGGCCTGGGCGCGCAAGTTCTTTACTAGGTTACGCCATTCTTTTGCTTTCCTGTGTGCCGCCAGGTTTGGTTTCCTCTGGATCTCTCCACCCAATCCGGTGTGTTCGAGAGTCTCTTCCACCGTATGTTCAGCGATTTGTAGCGCGAGCACCCCGTGACCGAGGTCTTCGTAGCCAGTTTTTTTGTGGATAACTCGTAGCTTCTGTTGAAGTCGTTTGAATTCCTCCATAAGAGCCTTCAGCTGATCCGTTTGAACTTGTCCTCTTTGAGCCATTGTCGTTTCTCCTTTCGGGCTTTTTAGTTTAGTGGCAGCTTCCATTCACATGGAGACGATCTCCTGCTCAGCTCACTCCTTCTCAAATAACTCACCAAAGAGCTCGCTGACTTTTTCTTTTGCAGCGGCAAGAGCCTTCTTTCCCTTCGCGGTGGCCCGATAGACGCGGCGCGACTGGCGTCCTGCTCGCTGTACCGACGAACGCAAATAGCCGTTCTCCTCCATTCCGTGAAGAATAGGATACAAGGTGCCAGGGCTGAGTTTGTAGCCGTGATGTGCCAGCTCCTCGATGAACCACAATCCGAATACCGCCTTCTCCGAGGCATGATGTAGAATGTGAATTCGAACGAGTCCTTTATAAAGGTCCTGGTCGTTCACGAAGTACTCACAAAGCCAGTCTCACTTTCGTTATCGAAATTCGATATTAAGACGTTTTAGAACGTTGATTCAAGAGCTCTGAAGTATTTTTTATTCGCTTAAAGTTATCATTGCGAATGTCTCGCTAATCACGGCCGCCGTCATGGTTGACGTTTGCGACTCAAGCTGGCCCCATATCATCGTTGGAACCGCCATCGCCGGATGTTTCTAAGAAGTGCTTCCACGATCCTTCGCGAATCTTTTTCGGAGCTGATATGTGATCGAACGAGCGGCAGTTTGTTACGATCGTCATCCAGGAAAGTGAATCGCTTGCCAAAGTATTGCTTCACCGCTAAAGATCTCATTGAAAAAAGCCATGGCACAAACAGCAACGTTACAAGATAAGCTCAACGTAGTGCCACTCGATCCGACGGTACGGGCGTTGGGAGTGGTTTCACTGCTTAACGATTTCTCCAGTGAGGTTGCCGTACGCACCTTGCCGCTTTTTCTGGCCAATGTTTTGGGCGTGAGGATCGGAATCATCGGGCTCATTGAAGGGATTGCCGAGAGCACGGCGACCCTTCTGAAGCTTGCTTCAGGACATCTTGCCGACCGCACCGGCCGTAAGAAAGCCTTGGCCCTGTGGGGTTATGGCTTTTCCAACCTTACCAAGCCGCTTCTCTTCTTCGCTACATCGTGGGGTCTCGTGCTTGCAGTACGTTTTCTCGACCGGGTCGGTAAAGGCATCCGCTCCGCGCCGCGCGATGCTTTGATTGCTGATATCACACCGCCGGAGCTACGCGGCCGGGCATTCGGTTTCAACAAGGCGATGGACAAGACCGGCGGCTTTCTCGGCCTTATCGTGGCGGCCGCCGTGCTTTACTTGACGCAGCAAGACACGCTCACCCTGACGCGCGAAAGTTATCAATGGCTCGTGCTTCTTGCGGTGTTGCCTGGCCTGGCGGCTATCGGGGTGATGGCGTGGTGCGTGGAGGAACGGCCCAGAGCTTCCATCAAAGGCTCCGCGGCTTTGACCTGGTCTCAAATGGACGGTCGGTTCTGGGCTTTCATTGCCGTTCTGACTATCTTCATGCTCGGCAACTCGAGCGATGCTTTTCTGATGCTCCGAGCTCAGACAGTGGGATTTTCCACGATTGAAATATTTCTAGTCGTCGCCGCATTCAGCTTGGTTGTCGCTCTCACCTCGACAAAGGGAGGAACGCTTTCTGATACTTTGGGCAGGCGCGGATTAATAATCGCCGGCTGGCTGATCTATGCAGTGATCTATCTCGGCTTTGCCTTCGCGTCGCAAGGTTGGCACATATGGATTCTTTACGCAGGGTACGGACTTTATTATGGTGCTTTTCTCGGGGCCTCCAGCGCGGTGGTAGCGGACTTAGTATCCGAGCGCCTTCGCGGCACGGCCTATGGGATTTTCAATGCTGCCTTGGGTGTCGCGGCATTGCCGGCAAGTCTTATCGCAGGACTTTTGTGGGACTGGTACGGTCCATCGGCGCCGTTTCTCTTCGGCGCCGCGCTCGCCGTTCTGGCTGTAATAGGTTTGCTCCTGATTCCGCTCCGCCGGTGATGCATCAGGCCTGGGTTCCAGTTTCCTAACCCGTAGCCCTTGACAGATTCTCCGTAACTGGAGATTGTTTTTTTACCCGTCTCGGGGTCTTGCGCGACAGACATCGCTCTATAGGAGGATTTATG
>JAJONK010000147.1 GCA_021323355.1 Deltaproteobacteria bacterium | reverse complement strand
CGGCAGAATCTCAGTTAGCGGCTGATAGCTGCAACCAAAGAATTCTTCGAGTTGGTAACGTCCCACACGATCGATTAGGAATCCGAAGACTGCGAAATCTTCCCAGGTGTTGATGGTTCCCCGGAAGGCCTCCAGGTAACGCTCCTGGTTTGGCGAGCTTAATACGAACGACACATCGACGCCGAAATCTCCGGCTACGCGCGCGATCTTGCGGTAATGGTCAAGCTCTTCAGATGCAGTGCGCGCAACAAGTAATTGGTCGGTCTTCGTCGGAGCGGACGGCAAAATATCCTTTGCATAAAGATGCGGCCCGCCAATTTCACAATCCGCTTGGATTGTCACGACTCGGGTTAGAAGATCGCGATACTGCGATACTCAGGGTCCATTTGTTCAAGATCTTTAAGCTCAACTTTTTCACGAAACATTCGCCCTCCCTTTTACCTCTCCATTGCATCCGAGGTATTCAGAATTCGGGTATGAGGTCAAGCGTTCGTTGAATTAAGCACCAAACAGCATTTGCGCTGGTTTAAATCGCGGTGATGTCCCTGTTCTAGCGTAATCGAGGGTTGGAAAAACGCAGCTTCTATGCCACGGGTAGCTGCCTGTCCGGCCTATTAGCATTACGTCCATCGATGATCAATAGAGAGCGTTCGCATTCAACAACCAACGCTAGCTTGGAGAAGGGACGGCGAGTTCCGGAAAGATTCGAACCGGGATCTCACATCTGCAACAAGTGGTTGCACCTAAGAAATAGTTGTTAATGAACTTGTGGAGGATCGATTTGTAAGACATGATACTAAACTGCTCGCATGGATGAATAATTTATTTAAAAAGACATGCTAAATATCTGTTAGTACTGCATTGTAGGCCTCAAATTCGCTGCCAAATTCCTTTGGAATGCAGCCTGTATGGTTGATGATCTCATTGGGACCCGAACGCTAATTCGAAGACGAATATTGTCTCGCAACTGATACAGTGCGAGGGCATTTGTCCTAAAATAGAGACTGCAAATCACACGTATCGAGCGATTTTGCTGGTACAAAATTTGCGCCACTTTGAAGAACAACTCGCCATCCTCCAGTGACTACGATAGTAAGGCCTGATCATGTGATAATTTAGATTAGATTAAAAAACAGAGAGGGAGGTGAAATTATGTTCGTTGAAACCTACAGGCAGGAAAACAGCGGATCCATAATGGCAGGAGGGGACGCGAGACCGATACCCTATCCGAAGATCTCTCAGGAGGATTGGCGCGTCTGGACGCTATTTCTTCCGGTCCGATCAGCCAACATCAATCGAATTTCCGCTCGGGCCATCAAAGAAGAGTCCCTGCACTTTTCTTACGGAATTCCGTACGCTCTTACAGAAGAGGTGCAGAAAGCTACGGAGTTATTCGACAAGGTCGAAGTATGGCGCAAACGCGATGTCAGTAAGGATCCGATCGCGGTTGGCGTGCTTGATGGGGAGCGCTATCTGATCGCCCGATGGGGAATGGAAAAGTTATTGCCGTTTGAGACTATCAAGAAAGCCGTCCCGCTTATCCTGGCTTGGAAGTACGCGACCGGTCCCGCCGGTGCCATGGCCGGTTTAGTCGGCATGGGTTTTCTCGCGTGGGGAATACTTTTCTAGTCTTCGATCGACTAGTTTGAACGATGAAAGCGGTTAGAGTGATTTCCCTGGATCTCTCTAACCGCTTTCGATAAAGCTATAATCCCTTTACTACTAAGTAAGAGGCCCAGATCGTCACGTCACCTGTGCGGACGGATGGTCTATCATCCTCACTGCGGTTTGTATGCCCACCGGTAATCGCCACCTTTCTACTAATTCACCTCCGCGGTCTAAATCTACGATCCTGTTTAGCAGACAATCTGACTATTGATAGGCCAGAGAATATGCTAGTTTCGGCAGGATTTTTCCCTGGTATTCCTAGGAGGACATCTTGCAGATGCGCATTGCAGCAGTCGATCTGATTAGCAACACGTGTTTCCCGGCGCTGGCCGCAGATGAGCTAGGTTTCTTCAAGGCGGAGGGGCTGGATGCGCGAATCGAGTTGGTCGCATCGTTAGGCGCCACAAAAGCGTTACACGATGGTAGTGCCGATGCCATGATCGCCGGCTCGGTGCACGATGTGTTAACGGAGTTTCCTCAATGGAAAGGAGTCAAGATAGTCGTGGCTCTTTCAAAGGGGACTCCTTGGCTGCTCGTCGTGCGTGCTGACCTTAACGCCAAACGTGGCGACCTCACCGCAATCAAAGGACTTCGTCTTACGGCTGCCGAGGGCCCCGACCTTGCGCTTCGGCAAATGCTGATCGGAGCGAAGATTGATCCTGATCGAGATTTACAAATCATCGAATTGCCCGGCGCCAAAGGGCGTGACGTGTCGTTCGGGGTGTTTGCCGCCCGGGCATTGGGGGCAGGACAAATTGATGGTTTCTGGGCCAATGCGATGGGTGCTGAGACTGCGGTTAGCCGTGGAGTCGGCAAAGTTCTCGTCGATGTGCGCCGGGGTGACGACCCGGGAGAAGTCCGGCGCTTCACTTTCGCGGGAATGGTGACGAGCGATATTTTCACCGAAAGTAACCCAGCCGCCGTGGCTGCCGCTGTGCGTGCGATAGTGAAAACGCAAAAAGCTTTGAAAGCAGATCCCACGCTTGCCGCGGAAGTTGGGCGGCGTAAGTTTCCCCAGGAAGCCGCAGACTTGATAAGCACAGTTGTTAAACGAGATCTGGTATTTTATGACCCGGTCATCTTGCAAGAAGAGGTTGAAGCCATGAACCGATTTGCCCAAGCGGTGGGACACTTATCCGGCGCTGTACCCTATGATGAGGTCGTTGCCACGCGTTTTCGGGACTCGTGGCAGTAGGTGATCAGGGATAGAGAACAGCAGATCTCTTTGTGAACAAGAAAGCAGGCCACCCCCTCAACAATCTTGGTCCGTCATGGCCAGTGGAGGCCAACGCATATCTCGCTGAAAAATCGATTGCGCACAATACCGTACTGCGGTAATTTCTCAACCCGATCCGTTTGTATCCGATGCGATGCGAGGAACCGAACATGGGAAACCGAATCTACAGCAGATCTCCGGTTAAGCGATCCTTGCTAATTTTCGTTGCCGCCATTTGTATCTGGCCCGTCGTCGCATCGGCCGAGACCGACAAAGTTCCAGATGAACTTGCCAATCAGGCGGCGAATGCCGGGAAAGTACTTGTGCTCGTTGGCCTGAACGTTCCCTGGACCCTAGAAGGGACGCTAACAGAGAATGAGATCGTCACCCAACGTCAGGCCATTGGATTGGCGCAGAACGATCTGCTTACCCAGTTATCCGGCACAGAGTTCAGGATCGTTCGCGTTTATGACTCGATCCCCGGGATTGCCTTGGAGGTGGGGAACGATGCATTGGCGGTGCTCAGGAAATCCAACAGCGTCAGCAATGTCTTGCCCGATCGCCCGATTAACCCCGCGGCATCCCCGGGTGAAATCGAGGGGACCTCGACGAAGACACCGGTTAAAGACCCGCCGCTGACTCCTGGAGTGGTTCCAACCGACCTTTTCATCGAGGCAGCGAACTCAGGCGCAGTCCTTGTGCTAGTTGGCTTGAAAACACCATGGAGCCCGGAAGGGCCTCTCAGCAAAGAAATGGTGGCGGCGCAAAGAGGGGCGATTGCCGCGGCGCAAAATTATCTATTAACGGAATTGGGTGATACAGAATATAGAATCACCCGCCGTTATCGAGCTATTCCCGGCATCGCCTTAGAAGTAGGGCTGGACGCGTTGAAAGTTCTGGCCCGCTCAGTAGCCGTCACTAACGTATTGCGCGATCGACCAGCGATCTCCGCGAGGTAGAGATCTTCTTCCGGGCGTCATTTTCGCGCTCTCTTGCAGGCAAGTTCCTTCACGCGATCGCAGAGTCCCTTCTGCTCTACCAGGTCGGCACACCAACAATCTGCACGAAAACATGGCGGCAGCTCTAGTCAGGAGATTTTGAAAAGTCAGTAAAAAGCGGCTATGACTGAGACAGTTCGCCCGTTCAATTTCCATCTTCGCATAGATGGGTCAGCGGAGGCATATGTTCTTGGACAACTCGAAGTGCTCTTCGAGAACTTCCTGGCACAGTAGAGGTAATTATGCTCGTAGTATCGAATAGAATTCAGGTCTCCCAGGGTTTCGAAAAAGAATTTGAAGAACGATTCGCCGGTAGAGCGGGACTAGTGGACAAAATGCCTGGATTCATTCGGCTTGAGATTTTGCGGCCGATCAAGAGCGACTACTACATCGTGCTCACCCACTGGCAAGACGAGGCATCCTTTCGACGGTGGACCGACAGCAAAGAGTTTCAGGAAGCGCACAGCAACCGGCCGCGAGCCGAGATATTTGCCGGCCCCAATGTCTTCGAAATGCACGAAGTCATCCAGCAGTCGGAGAAGAGCTAAATCAGACGTCTACAACTGGAAGAATGTCATCCTGCTCCCACACCACGCTCGAGTTACTGCCTGAGCCTGCAAGTCGACTGCGCTGCCGCCAGTGTCATTTGACCATTCCTCGCGACGATTTGAAAGATGGTTTCTGTCCGGAATGTTTCGATACCTCGGGATTAAAGCAATACGAGTTCGAGGAATTGGTCGAGGAAAAGAGCGGCGTTGCCCGGTACCGCTGCGAGGAGTGTGGCGTTATCATCCAAAGTCGCTGACGGAAGATCTCATTCTCGTTCGCTAGTCTAAAATAGCCACCAGCAGTGTTTAAAGCTAGTTTCGCGATTAACGATCAACGTTTCTGATCCTCTTCAATGCAGTTTAGCAGATAACCCCAAGGCCTCTTTGCTAATCAAAGTTATACATTCGCGCGCAGTTGTCCCACAGGTATTTGCGCTTTGTTGATTCGGAGAACGGCAATTCAAGAAAAGTATCGACGGCGTTGGGATACTTCACATCGAGGTGCGGATAGTCTGTCGAAAACACCATGTTGTCCTCAAGACCATATTCGGGAATGTGCTTGGCCGTGATTTCGTCGCATTCCACCGCGCCGTAGCACTGCCGTTGAAAGTATTCCAGCGGCGTCAAACTGAGGTAGGGGTATTCGGCTTTACCTGTGGTCTCCGCGTATTCACCCATGCGCCATAGCAACCAGGGCGCCCAGGAGCAATTCCCCTCCAAGAAGGCAACCTTCAGTTTGGCGAACCGCTCCATCACGCCGCCGAAGATCATGTCGCCACAGGCAAGCATGTTGGCGAATGGGAAGCCGAAGGTATTGAACATCGAAAAGGTGGAACAAAACTGGAACATGGCAGGTTGCGGCAGGTAAACTCTACCCGCTTCATGAAAGCCGACCGGCAGATTCATCTTTTCGCATTCAGCCCATAATGGATCATAATACGGATCGCTCCATTTGCGACCGTTTACGTGGTTAGGACGGATAAAGATACCGCGGAAACGGTATTCTTTAACGGTGCGTCGAAGCTCCTGCACGGCTGAGCTGACATCATGCGGCGCGACCATGGCGACGCCGTACATGCGATCCGGCGCAGCCTGCGTAAAGTCGTGCAGCCAGTCGTTGTAGGCTCGAGCGATGGCAGCGGCCAACTCCGGATCAAGTCCATCGATTCCTAAGACACAAAGGCCGCGAGTGGGGAAAAGGACGGCCACGTCGAGCCCTTCCTTGTTCATGGCTTGAATTTGAGAAACACTGTCGAAATTTCGCTTTCCGGCATCGCCATACTTTTCTGAAAAAAAATCATGGCGGTATTTCGCTAGAGCTGGATTCTCGGGGTTTCTCGGAATCGGTAGAACCTTGCCCTCTACTTTGATCCCTAAATCTCGGAACGATCGATTAAGCCCAACCGGCGCGCGATCGGCAAATTCCGGATCGATATAACGCTGCCAGAGATCGGCAGGCTCAAAGACGTGCATATCGGAATCCATCACCTTAAAACCTCTCTTGGCCATATCATCTCCTTGTTTTCGTTAAAGTTGGCCTCTTAGTTATTTTGCTTGGGAAAGGTACTGCAAATTCTCCTTTATCTTGGGTGAAATCGAGAGAACCTCGTTAACAATCTTCTCGATCTCCTCACCGGACACATAAGTCACGTCCAACTTGGCTTTTTTCGCCTCGGCGAGGAACTCCGCGTCGGCCAGCGTCGCCTTAAAGGCGTGGCGTAGGATTCCCAGCCGGTCTTTAGGTGTTCCCGGGGCCACCGTCAGCGGGCGCTGATACTCCATCTGCGCCATGTAAGCCTTATAGGTGTTTAAATGATTTGGATCCTTAAGGACGGCGTTGAACAGCGGCACGTTCGCCAACTCTGCATCCGCAAGCCGCGAATGAACTAAAAACGGCATCATTTTGTCTTCACCTTTTGCGTCCAACAAGTCTCTCTGGGTCGAGATGACCGAGTCCCAGTTCGTGCACTGGCCGTCCACTTCGCGGCG
This sequence comes from Deltaproteobacteria bacterium, assembly GCA_021323355.1. Classification (GTDB taxonomy): domain Bacteria; phylum Desulfobacterota; class Binatia; order UBA9968; family UBA9968; genus WHTF01. The sequence goes on along the minus strand of JAJONK010000147.1, from coordinate 4,160 downwards.
CTGCATGGCTAAGCGGATCTGTGCCGTGCCCTGGTAGCCGGAGACAACGCTAAACTTGGTGCCGAGCATCTTATTAAGCATCAGCGGCAAATCAATACTGTGCGAACCCGGTGCGGTGCCGCCGATTTTGATCGGGTTTTCTGATTTGCTTATGTCCTCAAATGTCTTGAGGCCGGTAAATCCCATAATTAGACACACTGGAACGCCCTTGCTCGGCGCGCCGATCCAGCCGAACTTGCGCGCATCGAAGCGAACGTTGTGATCACCGAGGGCCTGATTCAGAACGAAGGCACTGTTCCAGTTTGCAATGGTCAAGCCATCGGGTTTGGCGTTATTATAAATGTAATTCGCCGCCACCAAACTTCCGGCTCCAGTCATGTTTTCTACCGTGATCGCTGGATGTCCCGGGATATGTTTAATCATGTGACGCGATGTTTAATCATGTGACGCGCGACGGTGCGCGTGTAAGTGTCGTAACCGCCGCCGGCGGCTTGTCCGACAATAAAACGAATGATCCTGTCTTTGTAGAAATCCTGGGCATGAGCGGGCTGGCAATTCGCTAGCAGAAGGATCAGCCCGAGTGCGAGCCCAAATGCGAAGTAAGTTGACAGGAATTTATTTTCTAAAAATCGCCGTCCAGATGTCACAAATTGCCTCCGTGAGTTGGTCAGGAATGGAGACATCCCATAATACTCGAATCGTTTAGAAGAGGCAGAGAGGTCGTATCACTCAGTGCTTCTGCAAAAAGTAATTTGACACATACTCCAATTTGCGTCTAGCTTCTTAACTGCCGGTCGGATCGATCGAGAGAGAAGGAGATCAACGTGAACAAACGAATTCAAATGGCTATTTTGACCCTGACTTTTATCACGGCGTTGCCAGATTTGTCGATTGCGAGGGATCGCTTGGCACACGGCTACTCGAGTGCTAGCGGAGTTTTCGCGGGTCTCTGGGTAGCTCAAGAGGGAAAGATATTCGAGAAGTACGACATTGAATCTCAATTGGTGCTGATCGCTTCGGGATCACTGATGGTGCAAGCCATGTTGGGAGGCGAGCTGCCAATTGCCGGGGCCGCGGGGAGTGCCGCTGTCGATGCGAGCCTGGGTGGAGCGGACGTCATTATGTTCGGGTCGATGGTCAAAGTTCCGGCCTTTTACATCATGGCTTTACCGGACATTAAAACGATCGACGACTTACGCGGCAAAACGGTTGGAGTCACCCGTTTCGGTTCCTCTACCGATTTTACGATGCGCTACGTTTTGCGTAAGCAAGGGCTTGAACCTGGAAAGGATGTGACCCTTATACAAACAGGCGATCTCTTTGCTGCCGCGGCAATGTTGCGTACTCGGACCATCGTCGCTGCTCCCTTTTCTAGCCCAACCAATCTTCGGGCCGAAGAGGCCGGCGCGCGAGTATTAATGAATATGGGTAAGGCCGGCGTTTACTTTCCGCACGATGCTTTTATGGCACGCCGATCGTTTATCAACGCCAATACTGATCTGGTGGAGGGTATCCAGGAGGTATTGAATCAAGCGGCGGCTAGAAACCCTAAAGCCAAAGACGCGAAGCCCGAAGCTTTTTACGACGATCGCTTCGTCAAGGAGTTAGATAACCAGGGATTTTATAAACAGCTATGGAAGTAAAATTTCGACGGAGGGTTTATGAAACGACGATCGATAGCCGTTGTCCTTCTCGCCGTGTTCGTCATTGCCGCTCCGAAACAACTGCTTCAGGCGGCAGAGACGCGCATCTCCATCGGCGTTACCGAAACCATGGATACCTTCAATCCGTACGCTGACAGTGTTTCGCTGATGTATAGCGTTTGGTGCCAGGTGTTGGGTTGTCTCGGCACGTATGATTTCGACAAAGGCCAGCCGGTTGGCTTATTGGTCGATCGTTGGGAAGTTAAGGATCCCAAGAACTGGATTTTTCACCTGCGCAAGGATATCAAATTTCACAACGGTGCGCCGCTCACCGCCGAGGATGTCGTGCATTCAATCAATCGAATCCGCACCGATCCGTTAAGCAAGCAGCGCCAGAACATCGCTGCCATCGCCAGCGAGGTGGTCATCGATAAACACACTGTGAGAATTACCACTAAGGAGCCGACGGCTCCGCTGCTCGATTATCTGTTCGATCGGATCATGATTACCAACAAGGCGATCTATGACAAATACGGGCCGGAGGTTGCTGATCGCCAATATCCGGTAGGCGCCGGTCCGTTCAAGTTTCGCGAGCTAATTCCCGGGCAGCGGCTGGTGATCGGCAAAGATCCCAGCCATCCGATGTGGAAACAATACAAACAGGCTCCTGACGAAATTGTTTTTCGCATCATGCGGGAGCCCGAACAGCGGGTTACCGCCTTGCTCAATAACGAAATCCAGATCGCGCAGTTCGTGCCCCCTCATTTACGCGAGCGCGTCGAGAGAAGCCCTAGTCATAAGATCACCACTTTTCATACCGCAGAAATCATGTTTTTGGGGATGATGCCGAAGGTCAAACCTTGGGATAACAAGCTGGTGCGCCAGGCGGTGGCTTACGCGATCGATAGGGACACTCTCATCAAGACGATCCTCCGCGGAGAAGCGTCGCGACTCGATGGACCGATCGGTGTCGGACAATACGGCTACGATCCCAATCTGCAACCGAAGTACACCTACAACCCGGAAAAGGCCAAGGAGCTGCTAAAGCAAGCGGGTTATCCCAACGGAGTCGATGTAGAACTGCAAACTCCCGTAGGGCGATACACGTTGGACAAACAGCTGACTGAGGCGATGGTGCCGATGCTCAACGCGGTAGGCATCAGGACCAAGCTTTTGACCCCGGAATGGGCGACGCTTTGGGCCAACGTGCAAAATGGCAAGGTGCCGTTCTATTACATGGGTCGCGGCGGTGTGGTTGATCCTAGCGCCGCCTTATCCCAATATTTTGAAACCGGAGGATCGCCCCGTATTGGATATTCGAATCCGAAGGTGGACGAACTACTCTCGGCGGAGCGGCAAGCCTTCGACCCGGCGAAACGCAAGAAAGTTCTCGGCCAGGTGATGAGCCTCATTACAGAAGAAGCACCGGCGCATTTTCTCTGGCGTCACCAGCTGCTGTTCGGCATGGCTAAAAATGTCGACTATCGGCCGTTACCGAGCGAGCGTATATATGGATGGAATATGAAAGTGAAGTAGAAGATGTAGGGCCGGGCCAGACGATCCGTATACCCAACCGATTTGCTCGGGCAACCAACCCATCGCTTGTTGGACAAGCTGCACGTTGATCTCATGAGCCCAATCAGGTGCCGCGTCGCGTTTCGGCCTTCTTTCCCGCCGACGTAAATTCCCTGCGTTGACAGCCCAGTCGCGTTCGTTTAGGAATCAGACTATAATTTTTGCTCGATCTAATCCGATCATCAGGGATACATGCGATACCTGAAAGGAGTTTTTAATGGCGCAAGGTAGAGTTGGTTATGCACTCGGGTACGGCAAGTTTACCAACGTTAGAGAGATGGCCGAGGTCATGCAGCAGGCTGAGGAGCGCGGCTTTGAAATGGCTTTTTTCTCGGAGACCATCGAGTTGATGCGCGATTCGGTGAGCTCGCTTGCCGCAATCGGATTGGCGACGAAAAAGCTGAAGTTAGGAACTACTCAAATCGTGCGCTTGCGCGGTCCGGTAGTGATGGCGCAGTCGCTGGCGACTTTGGACGAATTGACCGGCGGGCGCATGACCATCGCCCCTGGAGCTTGCACTAAAAGCCATGCGCGCGTCCACGCTTTGCCTCAGGATATCGGGGCGACGCCTACGGAGGTGCTAAGGGATTATGTCGAATCGATTCGCTTACTGCTCAAAGGCGAGAAGTGCTCGTACCATGGTAAGTATGTGAATTTTGATAATGTCGGTTTGGGATGGAAGCCGATCCGTTCAAATATTCCAATCTATCTTCCCGCCACCGCAACAGTTGGCTTGCGTTTAGCCGGAGAGATTGCCGACGGAGTTGTCCTTAACGCCGTGTGCTCGCCGGAATACACCGTCAATGCGTTAAGAATTGTTAAGGATTCGGCGGAAAAGGCCGCGCGCGACTTTTCTCGCTTCCAAGTCGCGCAGATCATCAACTGTTCGGTGGAAGACGATCATAAAAAAGCTCTCGATGCAGTCAGATGGGAAGTTGCGAC
>JAJONK010000611.1 GCA_021323355.1 Deltaproteobacteria bacterium | reverse complement strand
CGTGAGAACTCGCGGGTCGACCCACGCCGGGTTATCACCTCCTCGATGGACTCTTTGGATAGTTCCTCATCACTAGGTGATTGGAGAGGAAAGAGCTGATCTTGCCTCGCGGCTTCATCCGTTGTCGTTTTCGTAGGTGCTTCTTCTCGCCGGCGCCACTCCGTAACTTCCGCGCCGCTTTCCAACGAGGATGCCTCGTGCATCCGCCTCATCCCGGGATAATCGATTTCTGAGTTGGACAGAGGAGTAGTTTCAAATACTACCGGCTCGACCGGTAACGAGAATGTGGTCTTTTTCTCTGCCGAACGGCCCAGCGCCACCAAAGAAAGGGCCGCTTCCCGCTGCCGATCCAATGCTAAAAGCTGGCACACGGTAGCGTCGACGAAACCCAGAACCACCTTTGCTGGAATATTGCGAGCCGCAGCCGCGGCAAGCAGATTCGCCAGTATCGTTCCATTGTCCCAATAACAGTGTCGATACGCTCGCGCCTGATACTTCCACGCGTTGCGCCAGAAGGTCGAGGCGCTAGCTATGACACACGACGCATTTGAAATGGCGGATTCCTCGCCGGTGGCTTTGACCAAAGCCGATTGATAATCACCCCGTGATGCCCGCGGAGAAATAAAAGATCTCAGCCAAAGTTTGCAGATTAGGCCGGCCTTCGCTGGTCGCTGGGCTTGCTATGGTTGAAATCGCCTTCAGCGCAGGCACCCCCGAAGATGATAAGTTTTGCGGCAGAGGAATAGCCGGGAGATTTGAATAAATCTTAAAAGGCAGGGGCTGGTTGTCCCAATCCAAGTGATGCGCCGTGGCCCGGATACTCTGGTACGAGTGTTTGGTCGCGTCATGATACGCCCATGCGGCTTCAGTCTGACGGTTTTCCATCCGAACTCCTTCAACTCCAATTATATTTATATCGAATTATCCGACCCCGCCTTGCCCAGTAGCTCTGATTCCTTACTCGTACCAAGCCGATCGAGTTGACGCCAGCGATCCGCCGGTTTAATAACTTGGACAGCAGCTCTGGCAGTAAATGCTCTGGGAACGCTAGATAACCGATTTCACTTGTAACTTTGGCCAGCGTCGGTTACCGTCTCGGCGCAAACGGATAAAGCACTATGGAATGGTGGATCTGGATCGTGCTTGGGCTGGTGCTGCTTTTGGGCGAGCTGGTTACTCCTGGCGGCTTTTACATTCTTTTTTTCGGTGTCGGCGCTATCTTCGTTGGTATTCTCGCCGGCTTCAACATCGCCGGGCCGGTGTGGTTTCAGGTAATCGTCTTCTCCGGTTTTTCACTAATCACCCTCTGGTTATTTCGCCAACGGCTGGTGCAATCAACTCACCGAGACAGTCCGGATGAAGTCGACACGCTGGTCGGAGAGACGGCAGTGATCACCGAAGAGATACCTTCCAGAGGCATTGGCAAAGCTGAAATGCGCGGCACGTCATGGAGCGCCCACAATGTCAGCGAACAATCTCTGGCACGCGGCCAGCGGTGTAGAGTCGAACGGGTAGAAGGACTGACGATCTACGTTCGGGCGGAGCAAAGTTAAAAATGGAGACAGCCATGGGTGGAATCGTAGTAGTCATCGTTTTGGCTTTCGTGATTATCGTCATTGTCGCCAAAACTGCTGTGGTGGTACCGCAGCAGAGCGCCTATGTGGTCGAACGGCTCGGCAGGTACAGCGGCACCTTGGGCGCCGGATTTCACATTCTGATCCCGTTTCTCGACGTCGTCCGCTATAAGCATTCTTTGAAAGAGCAAGCTGTCGATATTCCACCGCAGGTTTGCATCACCCGGGATAACGTTCAAGTGTCAGTGGACGGCGTGCTCTACCTGAAGGTTCTCAATCCCGAGCGCGCCTCCTACGGCATCGGCGACTACGCCTTTGGCATTTCACAACTAGCCCAGACCACGCTGCGCAGCGAATTCGGCAAGATCGAGCTGGATAGGACCTTCGAGGAGCGGACTAATATCAATACACAAGTAGTCAGCGAGCTCGACAAGGCGTCTGAGCCTTGGGGCATTAAAGTGATGCGTTACGAAATCAAGAACATTACGCCGCCCCACGACGTGCTCGCTGCGATGGAAAAGCAGATGCGGGCAGAGCGCGAAAAACGTGCGCTCATTTTGACCTCGGAGGGGCAAAGAGACGCGGCGATCAACAGCGCTGAAGGTGAAAAACAACAGGTCATCAAAGCTTCCGAAGCCAACAAGCAACAGCAAATCAACGAAGCTGAAGGCGAAGCGGCAGCCATCTTGGCGATCGCCGAAGCGACGGCCAACGGTATTCGCAAGGTCGCAGAATCGATTAAGGTCGCAGAATCGATTCAGCAGCCTGGAGGGTTCGAAGCGGTGCAACTCCGTGTCGCCGATAACTACCTGACCCAATTTGGCAAGCTCGCGCAGGAAGGCAACACGATGATTCTTCCGGCCACGCTCAGCGATGTCGGCTCGATGATTTCGCTAGCCATGAATGTCATCAGGCAAAAGGGAAGCAGCAACGGCGCGCCGGAGAGGGCCTAGTTCTGATTCTTTCAGCGAAGATCGTCCGTACGCCGGAGCTCCTTTCCTCGAAGAATCCAACCTTCGGATATTGCCGGTTCAGCCCATGTTATTATCCGCCGGTTAAAATCGGAGAGTTGCCGGAAACGTAACTTCCGATCTTTGGAAAAGCTACGGAGTTCAGTGCAACAATGTCAGGATCGCCCATGGGGCGTTGTGTCCGGCTCCTGCTGGGTCGATTATTGCTGGCAAGAGGGGCAATAAAACGCGCTGCGATTACCGATTGCAACCCGCTTGATAATACTCGCGCAGGCTCTGCATTTTTCCCCTTCACGGTCGTAAACGCGAAGGTAAGTTTGAAACTCGCCGCGTTCGTCGTCGGCAGTGCGATAATCTGAGAACGATGTGCCGCACCAGCGAATCGCTTGTTGCAGCAAATCGGGAACCGCCTGCGCGATTGCGTATACCTGTTTCCGCGTCAGGCGACACGCCCGGATCGTCGGTTTGACGCCGACACTGGCCAAGATCTCATTGGCATAGATATTCCCAACCCCGCCGATGATCCGTTGGTCGAGCAATAAGTCCCGGATGCGCCGGTCAGAAGAGCGCGTGTGGCGAAAAAGATAGTCCCCCGTCAAATCGGGATCGAAGGGATCAATACCTAGCGAACTCAACTGCGGCAGCTCGTGGAGAATTTCTTTGCGTGTCACCAGAGTAAGGCCGAAACGACGCGGGTCATGATAACGCAGCTGCCCGCCGCCAACCAGATGCACGATGATATGATCGTGTTTGCGGCGGGGCGCATCGGCTCCGACACAAATAAGCTTGCCCGACATACCGAGATGGAACACCCAGACCAAGCCCTCTGATAATGAAATCAGAATGTATTTAGCGGCGCGGCGAATCTCGTGTATCTTCTTGCCAGCGAGTCCTGTCAGAGCGGTCTCATCGACACGCACGCGCAAGCGCGGCTCCACTATTTCAACTCGCTTGATGGTTCGTTGGACCAAATGAGGCCGCAAACTCCGGCATACAGTTTCGACTTCGGG
>JAJONK010000146.1 GCA_021323355.1 Deltaproteobacteria bacterium | reverse complement strand
AGAGGTTTAAAGCTCTCATACCTTCTGTAGAGTCTCCATTTTAGCACCGGATAGCTCCCGGTTCTCATGTCAATCGAAAGGCGTAGTGAATTGGGGCATTAGGGCATTAGCTGTGAGAATTGGGCTCGCGCTCGAATAACGGCGTAAACAGATTTGCCGGACGGGCTCACGGCTCGCGCAGAAAGTCTCTTCTGGAGAAAGAGCCGTTTTTACCTGGTCTTGAAAAAATTTGGTTGATTGACCGTTAAGCCGCTAACGATTTCATGCGTTTTGATATCTTTTTCTTGAGATATTAGAACGAAAACCCTCGCAGAAAAGACTTTATTCGGCTGTGTTTACGCCGTAAGTCGTAGAAATGGTAAGTCATCGCAGGTGTTTAGCGCCAAAATCATACTACTCGCGTATTGAAGGCACGGGGCCAATTCAAGTACAACCTTGCCGAGGTTAATGGCAGGAAGCGTTGGTAGCACTGCTTCTTGTCCCCTAAAATTTGCAGCAAAAAGCTATAAGGGAAAAAGGAGGCAAAATGAAGAAGAGGTTTTTGGGATTGGGAATGCTATCTGCATTCCTTTTGGCTGCCCCGACCCTTGCGCAAGACGTGGATCAAAAAATCCAAGCGCTTGAGCGAGAGCTGTCGCAGTTAAAAGAGCAGCAGATCGAGCTGAAGAAAGAGGCAACCGAGGCGGCAGCAGCAATGCCTAATTTCAGTTACCGTCCGGGTAACGGTCTCAACATCGAGGCCGCCGATAAGTCATGGTCTTTCCGCCCGACGTTAGAATCACACTTTCGCATGCTGTTCGAAGAAGGGCGGGACCAGGTAGGGCGAACCAACGGCGAGATCATGGGCCGCCGTTTCCGGCCAGGTTTCTTTTTCTGCATCAACAACTGCTTGTGGGAGCTCGAGGCCACTGTCGATCTCGACGGTTTTGGCACTGGCACTGGCAAAAACGCGACTGCAACCGACTTTGGTTCTATCTTGCAGCGTGGCGCGCTGAACATCCATATGGAAAACCTCAATCCATTTTTGCCGACAGTGCAGCTGGGCATGGAAGTTTCGGGTAGCATGAGCAGCGCGCGCCAGGGTTCCGGCGCAGTGGGCTCGCAGGCCGAATACGATCTGCACACCCGCAATAACGGTTTCAACACCGGACGCGCGGGCAATGGCATCATCCTCAACTGGGACGACAGATCGCTTTCCGGGATCGGCATTCCGGGGCGGATCGGCCGCTTCCAACTCGGCATGGCTCATTTTGGCGAGGTTGACGACGGCTTGAGCAACTTCACCGACCGCAAAGATTTCAATACCTATCTGAGCCTTCAGCCGTTTTCGCAAACGAAGAGTTTCTGGATCCAGGGTTTAACTCTTGAGATGGGCGCATGGTTCTGTAACGCCGATAATCGCGCGCAAGATAATGGTTGCGATCGTTATCGGATCCAGGATCATGGCGACGGTGGACGGCAGACATTGTTTGACAGCGGCGCAGGGAGTATCGGCGATGGGCTTCATATCGGCCTAACACCTGGCATCGTTTGGAACCTTGGACCCTATACTTTGCGCGCCATGGCGCATCGCCAGAGAAGTGAAGATCGTGGCGGCGCTAGAGGCCAGAAGAAAGGCGATAGCTGGTTGATCGGTCATGATCTGTTTATCTGGAGCCCGAAGGGTTTCCTGACAGGCTCTGCGAACACGGCGGGATCGATTCTTCTGGGCACTCACTTTGAGCGGGTCGACATGGAAGTCGGTTGTAATGGCAACACCGGCATCTCCTGCGCCGGTTTGGGTGGTCACCTGCCTCAATTCCACCGCAATCGAATTCTCTTGCGAGAAGCGGATCTCTGGTATTTTCTCGCGCCGCGCATGAGCATCGGCTTGAGCTGGCTCTGGTACGATGCGTCGAACTTGCGCAATGGGAACAACCAGGCCGCGCATAACCTAGGAGTATGCGATACTCCCAATACCACCCCTGCTACCGGTTGCAGAAACGGTAAAGGCGGTGACTGGATGGACTTGCATCTGAACTGGCGCTATACGTTCTAAACGCGTTTAACGCTCGCAACCAAAGGGGAGTCAGAAATGACTCCCCTTTTTTTTAGACTGATTGTCCTTCGATGTTTTCACATAGCTACTTCTTGCAAATTCCCATTGGCGCCGTATTATTTCCAAAAAACAAACCCGCGCCTATAACAAGCGCGAGCAAGCCCAAAAGGAACAAAGTATCTATGAAGAGTTTAGTCACAGACCGGAGAAATGTTCTATTTTCGTTTTTGACGCTGATTCTTTTGGTGGCGCTGATCGGCTGCAATCACGCGATTCCCAGATTTGGAATCGGCGGCCGATATGAAGAGGGGCGGGATCAATTCTTTCGCGGCAAAGGCGGCGATATGGACCGGGCGGTTGAGGCTTTGGAGTACGTCGTCAGCCGTGATCCTTTGTACAAGGACAGCTTGACCTATTTGGGCCGGGCTTATTACAGGAAAGGACGCTACCAGGACGCCTTCGCTATTTTGCAACGCGCGGTGGCGCTCAACAAAGATGATGAGGTCGCCTGGATTGCGCTGGGACTAACCCAAATGCGCTTGGGGCAAACCGGCCAGGGGATGGATTCGCTTAAGGGCGGCATCACCTTGGCACATAAGGTGATGGTAGAGGGGTACCACAATCACAAAAATTGGGACAGCAGGGGCGTGATCCGCGGCGCTCTGCGGCGCTCTGCCTTTCTCTTGGCTAAAGGTCCGGAGGAAAGAGACAATATCCTCCAGACCAATGACCGGCTTCTAGCACTCGTGGACGATGAAGAGAACTTTCAGAAGAACGCCCTGCTCCAAAACAATCGGCAGATTTACAATTAATTTTCAGGGCTCTTCACCGCCACCGCTGTCGTTGTCGCGATTGCGATCCATCGTCTCGTCGCGTCTGGCACGATCGTTCTCGAGTTCCATTTGCTTTCCGATCCATTCACCGGCGGTGATAAGCTTAGGCCAGTCGATATCTCTCCCGGAAATCATCGCTAAGTCCGTCTGAATGGCCGAGCGGATTTCGCGCGCCGGATCCCAGAACCGGCCAAACGAGGCGCCGTGGTTCTGATCCACATACTCCAACCATTGATGCACTCCACGCAGGCCACCTTCGATCTCCTTAAGGCCTCTCTGGCGGTCGCCCTCTCGAGCTAGCGCAAGGCCGAAATAAAGTCTGGAAAGATCTTCTTCACGATTAGCGGCAAGCGCTCGCTCAAGTGCCTCGCGCGCTTGAGGGAGCCGCCCCAAATCGTAATTCACCCGGCCAACGTAACTCCAGACTCCCTGGCGTAGCGCAGTGCCGTAAACATAATTTGGGTCCACTTCCGCAGCCTTTTGGAAATGTGCATAGGCGGCTTCGTTATTGCCTCTAAGATAAGCTTGTCTTCCTGAGTTGACCTCTCGAGCGGCTTGAAAACCGGCGCAACCCGAAAGGAGCAGAAAAAGCGCGACTGAGAAGCTGGTTTTCATAATTCCTCCTGATCAACAAAGATAATCCTGCGCATCAAAAAAAACAATATGCACGTCACCAGCTGTAAGATCGCAGGGAACGCGGTCTGAGCTAAGATTGTGGGCAGCAGTTAGCGCAGAGATTTGATCATGAGCCGATAAGCTGGGCGACGTGATGCCGCCAATGAGTGACCGGCTACTCGTGCGTTAGATCTCTAGGTCAACTAAGATTCCGAAGAGTGATCAGGGTTTTCCCCTAAGTAGCGAATCCAAGTAGGGTCATCCACACCCGGGCAGCGATAATCGCAACCATTATGCCGTAAATCTGCCGAAGAGTTTTGGCGGAAATGTTGCCATGGAGCTTTTCACCGAGTAACGCGCCGATAGCTGCTCCGATGATCACGGTGGAGGCGAGCAGTAAGGGAATCTGGCCAGTCAGAAGCTTCCCTAAAAAGCCGCTGGAGGTATTCATCATCGCGATGAACAGGCTGCTGCCGATGGCTATTCGTGTGGGCACTTTCAAGACGTAGATCAGTAAGGGTACAAAAACGAAATTACCGGCACCTATAAGGCCGATAAGAACCCCCGCAGCGAGTGAACAGACAGTCAATGGTAGCAAGGCTACCGTTACCTGCTCTCGCGAAAGATCCTCTTGAGCCTGGTCGGGTGCAGGTAAGAACATCATGCCCAAGACAAGAACGGTTATGATTCCGAACAGTGCCAGCAGCAGATCTTCGGAAACCTTTGCCGAAATAACTGCTCCGGCAAACGAGCCGATCGCGGAAGCTGGACCCGCTCCTAAAACAATCCGCCGGTGCACGCGCCGGTGGCGCAAATGAGCCATACCGCCGATGATGGTGGAGAAAAATACCTGGCTAATAACCACAGCGGCGACAGTCTTTGCGTCTAGTCGGGAGAGGCCGAGCAGCGGCGGAATATAGTACAAAAGAGGGAACATCATGACGCCGCCACCGAAGCCCAACAAACCCGCAAAAAACCCGCCGAGGACTCCCAATGCGGTTAGAGTCGAGATGAGGGAGAGGCTGATCATCCGACGCTGGTGCCGGAGATCAAAACATCGGCCAGTGTGATCAAGAAATAACCGATGCTGACGTAAGCATTAAAATCGAAGAAAGCGCGATTGATGCGCGAAAGATCGTTAGGCCGGACAATACGATGCTCCCACATCAAGATGAGAGAAACTGCCAGGCAGCCGATCCAGTAAATAATCCCCAGCTTAGCGGCAACACCTACCAGGATGAGGAAAACTATGGTGCAGACATGAAACAAGCTTGAGAGACGCAATGCCCAAGTGACGCCGAACCGAACCGGAATCGAGTGTAATCCGTGCGAGCGATCGAATTCGCGATCCTGCAGTGAATAGATGATGTCGAAGCCCGCCAGCCAAAATACCACCGCCAAACCGAGACAAAGTGGAATCACCAATTCCCGCAAATCAGTTGCGGAACCAGCCACCGCCAGCCAAGCGCCGATTGGCGCAAGCGAAAGAGCGACTCCGAGGAACAGGTGTGATGTCCAGGTGAAACGTTTAGTGAGCGAATAGAAGAAAATGATCGCCAAAGCTACAGGAGACAACACGAAACAAGTCCAATTGAGTCGGTAGGCGCCGAAGACGAAGATGATCGACGCGCCGATCGTCAGAAGTCCCGCTTCCCAAGTCTTTACCGTTCCCTTCGGCAATTCCCAACTCTTTGTGCGCGGGTTCAATGCGTCGAATTTACGGTCAGCCAGACGATTAAAACCCATGGCAGCGGTACGCGCGCCGACCATGGCAACCAATATCCAGAGGACCGTGGTCAGAGTTATCGGATGGCTTGGCCATGCAAGAACCAGTGAAGCAAACGCGAACGGCAGCGCAAAAACCGTATGAGAAAAGCGGACGAGACTTGCGTAGCTGCGAATTTTTTTGACGAGCATGGCGGTTCGAATCTGGAAGTTAGCGCGCTACTAAGCTAAACGAGAGTTGAATTTATCGCCAATGAGCGCTGGACGTTGTGAAAGCGCATTTCAAATGCCCAGTTTTTGCCAAATCGAATCGATATAATTCTTGGTCTTTTCGTCCATGGCAATGACCGCGGGCCATTCGCGGTCAAAGCCTTCACTGCGCCATTTGCGTGTTGCATCAATGCCGATCTTTGACCCGTAGCCGAGAACCGGGGCCGCATGATCCAAGACATCCACCGGACCTTCGACGATAACCGTGTCGCGTTGCGGATCGATATGGTTTCCCGCTACCCAGGTTACTTCCGAAAGATCGTGCACGTTGACGTCGTGATCAACGACCACCAAAATCTTGGTAAACATCATCTGACCCATGCCCCAGAGAGCGTGCATGATCTTGCGCGCATGCGCGGGGTATTCTTTCTTGATCGAGATGATCGCCAGGTTATGGAACACTCCATGCACGGGCAAATTCATGTCGACAATCTCGGGAAAAGTAAGACGCAAAAGCGGCAGAAAGATTCTTTCGGTCGCTTTACCCATGTATGCATCTTCCATCGGCGGGCGACCGACGATTGTCGTTGGGTAGATCGGATGTTCTTTCTGAGTGATGCAGGTGACGTGAAATACGGGGTAGTCGTCCGCCAGCGAATAAAAACCGGTATGATCTCCAAACGGCCCTTCGCGGCGCAGTGGCTCCGCCGGATCGACGTAGCCCTCAATCACGATATCCGAGTTTGCCGGTACTTCCACCTCGACGGTTACGCCTTTGACCAGTCGCACGCCTTTCCTGCGCAAGAAACCGGTAAAGAGTACCTCATCGATTTGATCCGGCAGCGGCGCTGTTGCGGCATAGATCATGGCGGGGTCCCCGCCGAGGCAGACAGCCAACTCCATACGCCGGCTTTGCTCTTTCTGGTGCTGATAATGGCGCGCCCCTACCTTATGCAAGTGCCAGTGCATGCCGGTTGTGCGTGCATCAAAAACTTGCATCCGGTAAAGACCCACGTTTCGAGTTCCTTTGCCCGGGTCTTTTGAAAAAACCATCGGCAAGGTTATAAACGGTCCGGCGTCTCCCGGCCAGCAGGTGAGCACGGGCAATATGCTCAAGTCTGGTTGCCGGTGAATGATCTGCTGGCATTC
>JAJONK010000145.1 GCA_021323355.1 Deltaproteobacteria bacterium | reverse complement strand
GTTCACTAACCCGGCGATAATAACAGCATCCGCGCCGGTAAAGCGCGCCGAAAGTACCGGCGCGCTATAGACCTGAACGATGTGCACGTCACCGCCGATTAGCGCGGAAAAAGTTTGCGGCCCGCCGCGAATGTAAATCTGCTCAACGGGCACGCCCTCGCGCATAAAATAACCGCCGTCCTGGGCCACCCAGGTGGGCAATGTCGCGATGCTTGCCGCGCCCACCGCGATGCGTAGTGGCTCGGCGACTGAGGCCGACCAGAGCAACATCAGAAAGGCGGAGGCATGGACAAAAACGAAGAACGCTCGCTGCATCATCTGACGGCCCTCCTCCTTTTGCCCTTGCTCCATCGTTCAACTGCTCGGCGTCTCAGGGCACTTCCATCACCAGATTCAAATACGGGTCAATGCTCACCCTGTGCTCCGGTGGCACCAAGGCAGTAGTAAACGGTAGCTCGATGACCGCGGGGCCGCGCACGATGGCGCCAACGCCAAGTCGCTCGTAATCGTAAACCGGAGTATCAATGAATTTACGTTCGGGTCGGGTAAAAAATATTTCGCGTTTGCCTTTGCGCGCCGAGCGGGCATCGCGGTTGCTCTTCCGCTTGGCCGTCAGCTTCGGTTTGGCCACTTTGCCCACTGCATCGACGCGAATTTCACTGATTTCGATGCCCGCCTTGGCATAACCCGAACCGACGCCGTACAGCTCCTCATATTTCTTCTCAAACGCGCTCTGCATTTCGGTCATGCGCTTAGGATTGAACCGATCCCAACTGACCGGCATTTCGACCCCGGCGCTTTGCCGGCGGTAGCGAATCGTGAAGAAACGCCGGAATTCCACCCGGCCCGGCTTGAACCCTTCACGGTTCATGTCGGCACTCATCTCTTTTTCGATGCCGTCAAGTCGCTGGTTTATGACGACCGGATCCGCCGGTAAAATATACTGGCAGCTCATCACGCGCGTGCGGATGACATCGGCAGCGGCTGCCCCGAAAGCGGAAAAAACCGGCGAAGTGGCGAAGATATAGATCTGCTTGATCCCCAACTCAGCGGCAAACCCTGAAGCGTGCACCGCTCCCGCGCCGCCAAATGCGTATATGACGAATTCTTCCGGAAGATAACCGGTGCGAACCACTTGCCGCCGAATCAGATCGGACATTTTGGCATTGACGATATCGTGAACTCCGGCAGCGGCTTCATGAACTTTTAATTTTAGAGGTTGCGCAATCTTCTCCTCGATCAGCTTAAGCGCCTTGTCTTTATTCAAAGATTTTCTACCGCCGAGAAAATAATTGGGATCGATGATGCCGAGAGCTAGATCGGCGTCGGTAACCGTCACTTGATCGCCGTCGGCATCGTAACAAACGGGTCCGGGACTGGCGCCGGCGCTGCGCGGGCCGACCAGCAAGCGGCCGGTTTCGAGTTCTACCTGGGCGATGGTGCCGCCGCCTGCGCCGATCGATTCGATATCGATGATTGGCTGCAACATGCGAAATCGTTCGACGATCGGTTCTTGCGCATAGCGCCAATAGCCTTCGGTGATAAGGCCGACATCGAAGCTGGTCCCGCCCATGTCAGTGGTAATGACATTCTTGTGTTCGAGGAGACCGGCAATGTAAGCCGAAGCAATCATGCCACCGGCCGGACCCGATTGGAGGTTGGCAATCGCACTGACGTGCTCGCGATGCGCCACGCCGCCGTTACCTTGCATGATCAGCAGCGGTCCTTTGAGACCGCCGCTGGCAAGTTTGTCTTCCAAGCCTTTCAAGTAGCGCTCCACCGTGGGTCCGAGATAGCTATTCAAAATCGCCGTATTGGCGCGCGCATACTCGCCGGCTACTTGGGACAACGAACTACCGAAAGACCAATAAACTTTTCGGTGCGGATCCGCTTCGGCCGTCAAAGCGCGAATTTCGTTCTCGTGTTGCGGATTCACCCATGCATGCATGAGACTGACGGCAATGGCGTCGACCTTATCGTCTTCGATAAGCCGGCGAATCGCCTCCATGACATCATCCCAATTGAGCGGAACGATTTCGTTGCCCTGGTAGTCGATGCGCTCGCGCACGCCGATGACCCGTTCCCTGGGGACGAACGGTTCTGGTTTGGTGATCCAGGTGACGTGTTTGATCTCGTCATCCGACAAACCGTCAACCCGGCCGATCGCGCGCATGATCTCGGTGGTATCTTCGAACCCCCGAGTCGTAATCAGACCCACCTTGACGCCGCTGCGCGTGATCAACGCGTTGGTTGCGACCGTGCTGCCGTGCTTAAACAGTGTCGTGCGACCGAGAAGATCCGAACTCTCAACTCCCATGATCTGCGCGGCTTCGCCGACCGCATCCATCACCCCACAGGAAAAATCGTCCGGCGTGGTCGAAGCCTTTGCTGTCCAAACTTCGCCCGTGTCCGCCAAGACGACAACATCGGTAAACGTGCCGCCGGTATCGACGCCGATAATGTAATTTCTCTTTGCCGCCATGAAATTCCTTCCGAAGTGAATTGCTTGCAGAAATATGAGCCCAAGCCTGGCTTGTCAAGTGTGAGTGAACCCTGAATTGCGCAGTTCGAAGTGACAAGGCGATTGAGCGGCGAGCCCTCCTGAGCAAAAGGCAATGGGCCTCTGGTTGATAGCGGTCCAAGTCCTCGCTATGCTCGGAATCTCAGATTTCAGATCTCAGTTCTGCTATTTGAGATTTGCGATTTGACATGCCGCAGAGCGGCCTGCTCCTCCAGCCTCACCTCTCAATCGGTACGAAGTTGCCCATCTACTACGGAATCCGGGTTGGATGAAGCGCGCGGCTAAAAGGCGCAGGCTGCTCAAAAAGTTCACAGGCGAGGCGCGCGAAAAATCGACGAGCGCAGGCGTAGGTATGCGCTACGTGGAAGCGACTCGATCGAGCGCAACAAAGCATGTGAGGTTTTTCAGCAGCCTGCTAGCCGCCGAGATAGGCCTGTCGCACGAGATCATTACCGGCCAAATCGCTGGACGCGCCGCTAAGAATCACTTGGCCTGTCTCGAGCACGTAACCACGATGCGAGATCGCCAGGGCCATCGCGGCATTTTGCTCGACCAGCAGAACCGTGACACCGGATTGGTTGATCGCGCGAATGTTCTCCAAAATCTGCTCGACGATTTTTGGCGCCAGCCCCATCGATGGCTCATCGAGCAGCAATAATTTCGGCTTGGCCATCAAGGCTCGGCCGATCGCCAGCATCTGCTGCTCGCCTCCAGACAGGGTGCCTGCGTATTGCTTCTGCCGTTCGTGCAAGCGCGGAAACATGCGATAAACAAAGTCGAGATCAGGCGCAAGCGACTTGATGCTGCGGCTGTACCCGCCGACCTGCAAATTCTCGAGCACCGTGAAACGAGGAAAAACTTTCCGGCCTTCCGGCACATGAGCTACCCCGCGCCGGACGATCTCGTGGGCGTCGATCGCATCTAGAGCGCAGCCTTCCAGTTCGATGTTACCGCGGCGTGGACGCAGCAGTCCGGAAATTGTTTTCAAGGTAGTCGTCTTGCCAGCGCCATTGCCGCCTAAAAGCGTGACGAGTTCGCCGGGCTCGACGGAAAACGTAACTCCCTTCAGCGCGTGAATGGCGTCGTAATAAACGTGGATCTCGTTAACTCTGAGCATTCTCCGCCCATGCGCCAAGGTAGGCCTCGATCACCCGCGGATTTTGGCGCACTTCGTCCGGATGGCCTTCGGCGATCTTTTCACCGTAGTCGAGAACATGGACCCAATGCGACACGCCCATGACCACGCGCATATTGTGCTCGATGAGCAGAATCGCTTCGACATAGCTGCCGACCAAATCTTTGAACAAGGTAACCAGCGACTGCGCTTCGGTGGAATTCATTCCCGCAGTCGGCTCATCGAGCAGCAGCAGCTTCGGGGCTGCGGCCAAGGCGCGGGCGATCTCGAGCCGGCGTTGTTCTCCGTAGGAGAGCTGGTGCGCCCACTCGCCTTGACGGCCGCCGAGGCCGGTCAGTTCGATCAGCTCCATTGCCCGGCTGCGCGCGCCGTCTTCGCGATTGTGGAAGTTCCGGGTGCGCAGCAGGATTTCAGCGAAACTGGTGTGCATGCGCGAATGCATACCGACTAGCACGTTGTCTAGGACCGTCATGTGCGAGAACAGGCGGATATTTTGGAACGTCCGGCTGATGCCCGCCTTGGTGATTCTGTCGGGCTGCAAACCCATTAAGGGCCGGTCGAGAAAACGGATTTCGCCGCCATCCGGCTGATAGACTCCGGTAAGGATGTTGAACAGTGTCGTCTTGCCCGCGCCGTTAGGGCCGATAAGCGAGGCGATGGTGCCGGATTCAATGTCGAGCTTGACCCGCGCCAAAGCCTGCAACCCGCCGAACCGTTTGGAAATATCCCGCAGCTCTAGCAGCGCCATTTAAGTTCGCCGGTCACGCCGCGGCGGCAAAATACCTTGCGGCCGGAAAATCATCATCAGAATCAAAATCAGACCGAAAACCATTCGTTCGTATTTTGCCGGCTCGAACTGGGCCGGCAACTGGCTCAACGAATAGCTTCCCAAAAGCGGCAACGTCAATTCAGCGCCTGACTGGCGCAGGCCGTTGAGCCATAGCGATAACCCCTTGAGCAATTGAAGGTTGAGAATCGTCACACCGGTAGCGCCGAGAATGGCGCCTGGAATCGAGCCCATGCCGCCGAGGATCACCATCGCCAGAACTCCGATGGATTCCATGAAGGTAAAGCTCTCGGGATTGATGAAAACCTGCTTGGCGGCAAACAACACTCCCACGGCCGAAGCGAAGGACGCGCCCACCGCGAACGCGAACAGCTTCATGCGCACTACCGGAACACCCATTGCCGACGCTGCCAATTCGTCTTCGCGGATCGCCTTCCAGGCCCGCCCGACGCGCGAGTCCTCGATTCGGCGTGTGATAAGAATGATGAGCAGCGCCATCAGGAGCACGAGAAAGTAAAAATACAGCGGGTACAATGTCGAATCGGCGATTTCCAACCCGAAGAATTCCAGCCACGGTTTGAAAAAAAGCGGCGGTTTAACGATCGGGGAGATGCCTTTTGGACCATTGGTAATGTTGATCGGCTTATCGAGGTTGTTGACTACCGCGCGCACCACCTCGGCAAACCCCAAGGTGACGATAGCCAGATAATCGCCGCGCAAACGCAGCACCGGCAGCCCCAGCAAGGTTCCCGTCAGCGCCCCGGCAGCGATGCTGAAAACAAGAAAGATAAAAAACCAATTTGCCGACAATGGAAAAAATCCGCCAGGAATAAATTCATTGGCTTGCGGCGAACCGAAGATCGCCCACAGGTAGGCACCAATGGCATAAAAGGCAACGAAGCCGAGATTGAGCAGGCCGACAAAGCCGACGACGATATTCAACCCCAGAGCAAGCGCGACATAGATGCCGATCTGAATGGCAACTTCCAGATAGTAACCGTTAAACGTCCCCAGGAAGGGGATCAGGATTAGCAGCACCAAAGCAGCCAAGTATATTTTTATTTTGAGCGGCGCCGAGACGTAGCAGAGCAACAGCAATGAAGCTTCGACCAGGAGAAAGGCCAAGACAGATTGGGGGAAGACAAAGGCCAGCACGGAGCTTGCAGCGATGTATGCCAACAAGCCCAACGACGGTAGCGAACCACTCACGCCCGGCCCTCGCGCACGGTCTCACCAAGCAACCCTCTAGGACGAAAAATCAAGATCATGATCAGCACAAGAAAGGCGAAGACATCCTTATATTCGGCGCCGAAGGCGCCGTCGGTAAGAATCGACAGATAAGAAGCGGCGAATGCCTCCAACAAACCGAGTACCATGCCGCCTAGCATTGCGCCCGGAATATTGCCGATACCGCCCAGGACCGCCGCTGTGAAAGCTTTCAGCCCCGGCGCAAATCCGCTGTAGGGATTGACCAGGCTATAGTGAAGGCCAAACAGAACCCCAGCCAAACCTCCCATCGCGCCGCCGACAAAAAATGTTAGCGCAATGACGCGATTGACCGGAATCCCCATCAGCGAGGCGGTTTCCGGATCCTGCGCGACCGCGCGGATCGCGGTGCCGATGCGCGTCCGATTCACGAAGTAATAGAGGCCGCCCAGGCTAAGCAGTGAGGTGGCAATGACCATCAGGGACTTCACCGGCACGACAAGATTAGTTGCCAAGGGTAAAACCTCATCGAGCACATCCAGAGTCGGATAATTGAGGTAAAAGGTGTTGCGCCAGAGACTTTCGAACAAACGCAGCGCATCTTGGAGAAAAAATGACGCGCCGATGGCGGAGATCAGCGCGACCAGACGCGGACCACCCTGAAGCGGACGATATGCCACACGCTCCAGTGCCATGGCGGCTAGGCCGCTGATCAACATGCCGGCAGCAATCACCAGCGACAAGACGAAGGCCGGATGTAAGACCGCCAGTTGTCCGGCATCCTGGAGCCAAAAGAGAACTTCGACACCGACAAACGCACCGAGGACGAAAATTTCACTGTGAGCAAAGTTGATAAACTCCAGGACACCATAAACCATGGTATAGCCGAGAGCGATCAAAGCGTACATGAATCCTAGTACGAGACCCTCCAACAA